>JAEDJP010000013.1 GCA_016296285.1 Bacilli bacterium | reverse complement strand
GACTTTTGAGCCCAGTTGGACGCCGATATCAGACCCCAGAACCATTCATACGATTCCTTTGGTCGTTCGAAACAAAGCGCGTGCGGCAGGTTATTTTCCTGTTGGATCGGTCGATTCTCAAAGAAAAAGCGCATTTGAAGGGGTGGCGTCCGATTACGGTTATGCGGGCACATACACTGTTTGCGAATCATTTGGCCCCGCTGAACTTGCTGCCGAGATTTCCGCTGGTCGGCCCATCCATTTCAAAACCGAGGATGACGTTGTTTATGGGAACCACACCATGATGGTCACCGGTTACCGTTTCTATAAAGCGCCAACCTCGATCACCGTCAGGCCGAACGTCGTCTTGCAAGGGATTGTATCGATCCCCTTTTTGAGCGTTTATGATGGGCACTCTTCCTCGGAACGATGGTACGACCTGACGTCCTTGGGGAATATGGGCGAGAACTACGTGAGGGCGGAACTTCAACAGTTCGCGACCCTTTCCTTGGAGGAAAGCGAATGAAAAACGTCCGCTCCTTGTTTTGGCTATTGCCTTTGACGCTCATTTCTTGCGGATCGAAAACTCCCCTAGATAGCCGAACTTCCGATAGCCTATCCTCAACTTTTGAGACGAAAGAATTCACGGAATCCCTTTCATCCTCATCCGACGACAAAACCCCTTATGCCATGGAAGGGATTTTCGATTTGGTCTATTCCAAAGGCAAGTATACGACGAAATACGATTACGCTTTTTTTCATCTCTTCCTCGATTTCAGCTGTTATTTTGAATGGTCCATCGAGGGAAGCGGAGAAACATTCGAGGCGACTGCCGAATACGAAATCGTCCCTTGCGGGGGTTACTTTGGGGATGAGACGGTGCCCGACATACTCCATCTCAAGAATACGGGAGGAAAACTCGCGGACTGCTTTTATGGAACGCAATGGGGAGGAGGGCAATTATCGAAGGAGAAAACGAAGATCAGCTTTGCCAGCACATCGTATTACGAAGAATACGATTGGATCGAGAACGTCTGGTACGACTTCGTACTTCGCGAGTAACGTTTTCTAGGAGCAAGGAAAAAGGGCCGACGATCGGCGCATCCGCCTATCTCGGCCCTTTCTCTTTATTCCGGGATCAGGACCTCGACCCCAAGGGAAGAACATAGAGCTTGGAGCTCATCGGGCAAGGGGCGGTCGGTGACGATCGCGTCCAGATCGTCCAAGGTGCCGCTTTGGGCGAAGAAGGTCTTGCCGATCTTGGACGAGTCGATGAGGAGGATCCGGTGTTTCGCGCGCCCGAGCATCGCTTCCTTGATCGCGCGGGTCGAAACGTTGGCTTCGCTAAGCCGCCCATCGAGGGAAAGCCCCCTCGTCGAGAAGAAGTAGACGTCCGGGGCATAACGTTTCAGGAATTCGATGGTTTCCCCTCCCGTGATCGCGTTGTTGCGCGAAAAGAGCATCCCGCCTGGCAGATAGACCTCGACCCCCGCGGTCGAAAGCAGCATCGCGTTCTCGAGGCCGTTCGTGATCGCGATGAGGTTCGGGGTGTCTTTCATGAAAGGGATGAGCTGCGCGCACGTGGTGGAGGAATCGAGGAACATCGTGATGCCCGGGGTGACGTATTTCTTGGCGAGGAACGCGATCGCGCGCTTTTCCCGCACGTGCTCGGACTCACGGATGAGCGAGGGGGATTCGCTCGCGTTGCCGACGATGTAGGCGGCCCCGTTATGGACTTTCTCGATGAGGTTGCGCTGGCTCATCGCCTCGACGTCCCTTCGAACGGTGGACATGGAGCAATAAAGCATCGAGGCAAGTTCCGCGTAGCTCACGGTGCGCCTCTCTTTGACGATGTCGAGGATGATTCGGTAACGCTCTTCAATGATCATGTGGCAAGGGATGATATTTTTTGGAAAAAATGATAAAAAATTATGAAAATATACTAACATTATTTCTAAAATTGTCAAATTTATTCAAATCTAACCACGAAACCCTATAATGGAGTTGTACACAAGGAGTCACACACCAAACTATGAAACTCATTGAAGAAGTCACGGATATCCTGAGCCATCTTTACGAGCATGGCTGGGATGAAAGGAACGGGGGGAACCTTTCCTATATCGCCAAAGAAGAGGAAGTCGCCGAGGTTTGCTCCCTTGATTCCAACCTCCGCGCCTTCGTTTACCCCGATTGCGATCTATCGTCCCTCGTTGGCAAGTATTTCGTGATCACCGGCACCGGCAAATATTTCAAGAACTGCGAGAAAGACCCCGAGACGAACCTCGGCATCGTCCGCGTGGAAGATGCCCATACCCTCCGTCTCCTTTGGGGCTATAAGACCGGCGGCAGCCCGACCTCGGAAGCCCCGACCCACCTCCTTTGCCACGCCAAGCGCCTGGCGCAAGACCCCGCCCACCGCGTTGTCATGCATTGCCACCCCACGAATCTCATCGCGATGACCCACGTCGTTCCCCTCGACAGCGCACGCTTCACCGAAATCCTCTGGAAGATGCAGACGGAATCGATCGTCGTCTTCCCCGAAGGCGTCGCCGTCCTTCCCTGGATGCTCTGTGGGGGCACCGAAATCGGCCTCGCGACCGCCGAGAAGATGGACAGCTATCGCTCCGTCGTCTGGGCGCAGCATGGCCTCTTCTGCACCGGCAGGGACCTCGACGAAGCCTATGGCCTCATCGAGACGATCGAGAAAGCCGCGGAGATCTACATGCTCATCGCGGACAAGAAGATCCTGCAATCCATCTCCAACGACAACCTGAAGGACATCGCGAAAGCCTTCCGCCTCGAATACCGCAAAGGAATCATCGACTGACATGGCACGCACCGTCCTCGCGATCGACCTCGGCGCGTCCTCGGGGCGCGCGATCCTCGGAACGGAACTCCCGTCCGGGGAGATTTCGCTTACGGAGGTCCATCGTTTCCCTAATGGCTATTTGAAGCAAGATGGCCATCTCGTCTGGGATGTCGAGATGCTCGTCGCCGAGATCCTCAAGGGCATTCGCCTCGCGCTTGAGAGATGCCCGGACATCGAAAGCATGTCCATCGATACCTGGGGGGTCGATTACGTCCTCCTCAAGGGCGATGAACCCGTGATGCCGGTCTATTGCTACCGCGACGAACGCACGAAACCCGCGATCGAGGCCGTCCATTCGATCATCCCTTTCTCCCGCCTTTACGCCATCACGGGCATCCAGTTCCAGTCCTTTAACACGATCTATCAGGTTTACGCGGACAAGATGGCCGGCCGCCTCGAAGGCGTCACCGACCTCCTCATGCTCCCCGAATACCTCATGTACCGCCTGACCGGCAAGAAGGTCAAGGAATGGACCAACGCCGGCACCACGGGTCTCTTCGATCCGCGCACGGGCAAGCCATCCTCCGAGATCTTCGACGTTTTGGGCCTCCCCATCGGCCTCTTCGACAACGTCAAGAAGCAAGGGACGGTCGTCGGGGATTTCACGCCCGAAGTCGCCGCCAAGGTCGGGGGCAACATCAAGGTCGTCCTTTGCCCCACCCACGACACCGCCGCGGCGATCGACGGGCTCGACATCGGCAATGACGTCGCTTATCTCTCTTCCGGGACTTGGAGCCTGCTTGGCGTCAAGCGCCCCACGTCCCTTACCACCCCGGAAAGCGGCGAGGCCAACTATTCGAACGAATTCGGCAAGGATTATTTCCGCCTTCAGAAGAACATCATGGGCACTTGGATCCTTCAATGCCTCAGCAAGGAGATGGGCCTTTCCTTCCCCGCGATGATCGAGGCCGCCCGTTCCTCCTCCTTCCCGGGCTTCTTCGACGTGAACGAGGACCGCTTCCTCGCCCCCGCCTCGATGAAGGCCACGGTCCTTGCCGCCCTCAAGGAACAAGGGTACGATTCCGTCTCGGACGCGGATCTCCTCCTCTCCGTCCATCGGTCCCTCGCTCGCTGCTACGCGACCTCCCTCCACGGCCTCACCGCCCTCACGGGCGTCCCCTATCCAACCCTCACGATCGTTGGGGGCGGGGCCAAGAACGCCCTCCTCAACGAACTCGTGACGGAGGAAGCGGGCATCGAGGTCATCCCCCTCCCCATCGAGGCCACTGCCCTCGGCAACATCAAATCGCAATTAAGAAAGGAATAACCCCATGAAACCATCTGTACTCGCAACCTTCCGCCGCTACGGCATCGATCCCCGCAAGGCGATTCGCGCGATGAAAGACCTCACGGTCTCCATCCATTGCTGGCAGCTTGATGACGTCTCCGGCTTCGAGAACTCCGGCGATCTTACCGGCGGCATTCAATCCACCGGCGACCATTTCGGCAAAGCCCGCAACTTCGAAGAGCTGACCGCGGACCTCGATGAGGCCCTTTCCCACATCCCGGGTAAGAAGAAGATCAACCTCCACGCGATTTACCAAGCCGGCGACCACGTCGTCGATCGCAGCGAGATCGGTCCCGAACAGTTCACCCGCTGGGTCGAATACGCGAAAGCCCGCGGCCTTGGCCTTGATTACAACCCGACGCTATTCTCCCATCCCATGGTCAAGGAAGGGCTCACCCTTTCTTCCCCGGACAAGGACGTCCGCGACTACTGGATCAAGCACGTCAAGAACTCCCTCAAGGTCACCGAATACTTCGGCCGGGAACTCGGGCAGAAAGCCCTCTGCAACATCTGGATCCCCGATGGCCTCAAGGAAGTGCCCGCGGACCGCAAGGGACCCCGCGCCCGCCTCAAGGAATCCCTCGACGAGATCCTCGCGGATGGCTATAACCGCGCCGCCATGGACGTCTCCGTCGAAAGCAAGGTCTTCGGCATCGGGGTCGAATCCTACACGGTCGGCTCCCACGAGTTCTACATGGGCTATGCCCTCAAGAACAACGTCCTCTGCCTCCTCGACACCGGCCACTTCCACCCGACCGAGAACGTCGCGGACAAGATCTCGAGCGTCCTGCTTTATTCCCCGCGTCTTGCCCTTCACGTCTCCCGCCCGGTCCGCTGGGACAGCGACCACGTCCTGAAACTCGACGACAACCTGCAGGAAGTCGCCGACGAGCTCGTCAAGAACGATGCCCTCAAGAAGACCTATGTTGGCCTCGATTACTTCGACGGGTCCCTCAACCGGGTCGCCGCGATCGTCATCGGCTCGCGCAACATGTACAAGGCCGTCCTCAAAGCCCTCTGCACCCCCTGGGCCCTTCTCAAGGAAGCGCAGGATACCTACGACCACACGAAGCAGCTCATGCTCCAGGAAGAGATCCGCGACCTCCCCTATACGGAAGTCTGGAAGGAATACTGCCGTCAGCAGGGCGTCGAGGAAGACGCGTCCTGGTACGAGAAAGTTGCCGCTTACGAGGCGAATGTGCTGAGCAAGCGCAACTGAAGAAGAATCGTCTTTCGCCGAGGCGCTGCCCTACTTTCTCCTTGGGGCACGCCTCTTTTCTTTTGCCGCTTTGCCACTAGGTTTTGGCAGTCACCTTTTGGGATTGTGAAGAAAGAAATCCATTGGGAGAAGCGACAATCGCGCATGGCCCATCGAAGACAAAAAACAACCTCCAAAACCCATTGTCTGGAGGTTGCGTTTTGCAAGGAATTCGGCGGGGGAACTTCATGAATTCGACCCCCTGTCCCTCCTCTTTTTTGGTTAGAGGGATGTTGGCCTTCCGTTTTCATCGTAGTTGGATTGGCTGTCGTCCTTCTTGGAAGGATCGATGAGAAGCAATTCGTCGAGCTTGTCCTTGATGGCTTTCGTGGGGATTCCCTTTCCTTCGAGCTTTAGCTTGGCTTTCGCTTCGTCCTTCGCTTTCTTCGCGATGGCGTCGAAAGAAGCCCTCCAATCCTCGAACCGTTTCAATGCCTTGGAGGATTTCGCGAGCTCGGTCGCTTTCTTTAGCACGCCGGTCGAGACGATGAAGTCCACAAGCATCACCCCGTATACGATTCCAAGAAGGAAGAGAAAACCGATGTTGACGACTTTGCCATCGCTTCCAAAGAGGAAGGCATAGGATGCTTCCGCGGCCTTCACCATGAAGGGATGGACCCCGTAATAATAGATGACGCCTACCGCGAACCAGATAACCGAGAAAAGAGGGCAGATGATCCCCATGACGTTCCCTTTCTGGTTCGAATAATCCCATAGTTTCACCCGGAATCCCTTGACGAAGATGAGACCCGCGAGGAATTCGAGGATCGTCATGGCAATCCCCATGCAAACCAAGGGAATCAAATCATAGACGGTCGCCCCGGATTCGTATCCCAGCCCTAGAAAATCCTTCGGGTTATATAAGGGCATTGACTCCGGGAGCAGGGTCTCGAAAAGAAGGCAGAAGCCTAACATCAAAAGGACCCCAAACCCATATAAGGGGAGCCATGGGCCTTTCATGAAACCTGGGTTCACCCAGCGTTTTGCGGAGACGAAACGGCGGAAAAGCACCTCGAGCCCATACCCAAGCATCGAGCCGATCAGGAACAAGAAGAGGCAAAGGAGAAAGATCTTCATGAGCCTTGATAACCCTTATTTGCCTTGATAGAGGAAATAACGGCCGTCAGCCTTGATGACTTTGACCTCGGCGACGTCTTCATCAAGGGCGATGTCTTGCCCTGCCCGTTCGTATTCGATGCCATCGACCGCGACCTTGACGGTCGTCGGGGTGACCGATCTCACGTAGTAGGCCTTCTTGTCTTTGTCGGCGATCACGACGCTATGGGGCTTGATTTCCTCTTTGCCAAACACCGTGAGAATGCCGTCATGGATGCTGCCATAGACGCTGACCCCGCCGAAGATGCCGGCTTCGTATGGGGTGATCTCGAAGCGTTCGTGGGATTCGTCATAGACGCTTTCGATCTTGCCTTCGAGGGCGGAGTCGGAGATGTTTTTCTTGACCCCTTTCCACCATTTGCCGAAGGCGCCTTCTTTCTTGGTTTCCTCGGAGACGATTTCCGCCTCCACGATGTCTTTGTTTTCGTCTGCCATAGGTTTTCCCTCCTATTCGCCTCCATTCTAGGACGAAAAAACGCGAAAGCGTTAACGATACGATAAGACGCGAACCTCGGATAATATAAAAGGCACCTTCGGAACCGCGTTACCATCGACGGCGTTTCCCTTGTACAATAAGGAATCCATGGCGAATCTCCAGGGTCAGGACCTCGTGGTCCAATTCGATGAGCAGAAACCTTCTTCCCGCGCCTTGAACCATCTCTCGGCGCGCTTTGACGCCCCTTTCTCCGTCATCGTCGGGGCTTCCGGATGCGGAAAGACCGCCTTGGCCTCTTGACCCCGATTTGGCGTTTTTTCGTACTCATGATGACCGACAACTTTGTTACAACCTGACTCAATGGGTTTTGCCTTGACTATTTCCGACCCGATTCAGATCTAGAGCAAAGCGATTGCTCTCCATGCGTGCGGGTTTTCTGCTTTTCGAAAGGTTCGTATGGACGGTCCCCTTTTGCGTCGAACATTGCATCGTCATGTTTTGGACGGCTTGAAAGACCGCACAGAAAATAATTGCCGTCTTCGCCAAAAAGAGATAATCCCGTCCAATCGACCTTTGAAAGGGCTCTCACCACGAAGAGCCCTTTTTCGTTATAATGGTCTCATGCTTGCCAAATACGAATTCCGGCGCCACCACGAGAACAGCAAAGTCTGGTTCGGCCGTTACCTTTCGGCGATCAACCTTCCGCATTGGCATTATGATGCCGAACTGATCCTTTGCCGCCAGGGGATGGCCGAGATATCAATCGATGGGAAAGCCGTCCGCCTCGAGGAAGGGGATGCCGCTTATGTCGCAAGCAGGCAAATCCATTGGGTCAACGGGAAAGGGGCCATCCTCGATTTCCTTATCTTTGACCATTCTTTGCTTGGTGAATCCGAGTCCCTTTGCCTTGAAAATCCCATGCAGAAAGACGCGAAATGCATCGCTTCTCTCATTGAGGAAGTCATCGCCGAGAAGAAGGACAAAAAGCCCCTATATAAAGAACTTTGCGACGCAAAAGTCGTGCAAACAGTGTCGATTTTGCTACGAAATAACGCCACTTATCGCCGCAAAGAAGTCAAACCGAAGGAAACGCGTTACCTCGAATTGCTTGAGAAAATCGAGCAAGATTACGCCTACATCCGGTTCGAGGATGCCTCGGCATTCTTGGGTTTCACGCCGGCTTATTTCTCGAATTACTTCAAGCGGATGTCCGGGGTCACGTTCTCCTCTTACTTGAACGCCGTCCGGGTCGAGAAAGCTGTTCCGCTAATCCACGAACGAAAGAAGAGGATGGGGGAGATCGCCATCGAATGCGGGTTCAATACCATTCGGAATTTCAACCGTGTTTTCCGCGAAGTCACGGGGTATGCCCCGCATGCCTTGCCTTCTGACTACAGCTTATCTTCTTGGCAGATGGTGCGCGACTTAAGCGCCTTCAACCCGACGGCCAAGGAATCCTTGCTGCTAGAGAGCAGCGCTCCTATGAACGAGTAATCGTAATAAATGTCCAATAGACCATAATCGGATTCTTTCCTTTTTCGCGCGCGTTTCGTAAAGTCATTCCATAGACAAATCTCTGAACAAGGAGTGACATACATGAAATTTGCCCTATGCTTTTGCAACCGCGGCTTCATGCCCGGCGAACTCATCCTCGACGCCCGAAAGGACATGGTCGAAGCCGTGACCAAAGCCGGTTACGACTACATCATCATGGAGGAATCCGCGACCCGTTATGGCGGGGTCGAGACCCGCGACGAAGGGCGTCTCTACCACGACTGGCTCAAGAAGCACGAAGGGGAATATGACGGCGTCATCTTCTCCATGCCGATTTTCGCGGACGAAAACGGCGCATTCGAGGCCTTGCGCGATGCCGGGACCCCGATCCTTCTTCAGGCTTATCCCGATGAAATCGGCAAGATGGACTTTGCCCATCGCCGCGATGCCTTCTGCGGCAAGTTCTCCGTCACCGACGTCTTCACCCAGGCCGAGATCCCCTTCACGGTCATGAAGCCCCACGTCGTTCACCCGCTTTCCGAGGCGTTCCATCAGAACCTTGACGACTTCGCCGCGATTTGCCGTGTCGTCAACGGCATGAAACGTTTCAACCTTGGGGCCATCGGGGCGAGAACGACCGCTTTCAAGACGACCCGTTTCGACGAGATCGCCCTTCAAAAGTACGGCATCAACGTCGAGTCCTTCGACCTTTCCGAGCTCGTTTTCAAGGTTCAGAACAAAAAGGTTGATGACATCGTCAAAGCCAAGATGGAGCACCTTGCCGCCTATACGGATTGTTCTACTTGCCCCACGAGCAAGCTCGAGACCCTCGCGAAGATTTCCGTCGTCATCGACGAATACATCGCGGAATACCATCTCGACGCCATCACCCTGCGTTGCTGGAACGAGATGGAACAAATCCTCCGCGTTTGCCCCTGCGTCCTTCTGTCCGATTTGAACGATCGCGGCATCGTCGCCTCCTGCGAAATCGACCTTTGCAGCGCGATCACGATGCGCGCCATGGCTCTTGCCTCCGGCCGTTCCACCGCGGTTCTCGACTGGAACAACAACTATGGGGATGACGAGAACAAGGTCATCCTCTTCCACTGCGGCCCCGTCGCCCAATCCTTGATGGCGGGCAAGGGCATCCTTACCTCCCACAAGATGTTCGACAAGGGCGATCCCGGCTCCGGCTGGGGCACGAACGAAGGCCGCATCGCCGCCTTCCCGATGACGTTCTCGAACTGCCAGACGAAAGATGGCAAACTCATCGTCTACGCTTCCGAAGGCGAGATGACCGATCTCCCGATCGAGAAAGCCTTCTTCGGCTGTGGCGGCGTCGCGGAAATCCCCGACCTCCAGAACAAACTCATCCGCCTTGCCCGCGGCGGCTTCAAGCACCACACCTCCATCGGCGTTGGCCACATGAAGGAAATCCTCAAGGAAGCCTTCACGACCTACCTCCATTACGATTGGGTGGACATTGATTGATCATGCGCAAGTTCGCAGGCCTTGACGTCGGGACCACCGGGGCGAAGATTGTCGTTTTCGCCCAGGATGGCTCGATGCTCGACAAAATGTACTCCGCCTATCCCTCTTCCCGCGACCAAGCGAAGCAGGAAGTCGATCCTTTCCTTCTTCGCGATACGGTCCTTTCCTTGTTTGGCGCCGCGATAAAAAAACATCCCGACCTCGAAGGAATCGGCATCGCTAGTTTTGGGGAGAGTTTCGTCTGCCTGGATGAAAACGATGAACCCGTCTATCCGATTTTGCTTTATACCGACCCGCGCGGGAAGGACGAATGCGCGCATCTAGTTTCTCGGCTTGGAGAAGAAACCATCGAGAAGAAGACCGGGCTTAAGCCCCACGAGATGTATTCCCTCCCGAAACTTGCCCATTGGAAAAACGAGGATCCGAAGCGATTCGCTTCCGTGAAGAAGGTCTTCTTGATGGAAGACTATTGCCTTTACCTTTTGACGGGGCAACGCTTCATCGATTATTCCTTGGCCACGCGCACCTTGGGCTTTTCCCTTGAAACGAAGGATTATGACCCCGAGATCTTCGCTTCCTTGGGTCTTGATCCCTCCCTCCTTTCCAAGCCTGTCCCCGCGGGTACTCCCGTTCGCGGCTTGTTGCCCGCGTTTGGGGAAGGACACGAGGATTTCATCGTCCTGCCTGCTGGCCACGACCAGTTCGCTTGTTCCCTTGGTTCGATGGTCTTGACCCCGGGCCAAGCCATGGAAGGGGCGGGGACCGTCGAAGCGGTCGTCCCCCTCGTGAAGGACATCCCGGACCTGAAGCGTCTTACCCAAGACAATTACAATCTCGTCCCTTATTTTGATCGGGGATACGTCACCTACGGCTTCTCCTATACCGGCGGGGCAGCGGTTCAGTGGCTGCTTGATAAAGTGCTTCCCGAAGCCAAGGAAAAAGCAGCGAAAGAAGGAAAGAACATTCATGAGGTCTTGTGCCAAAAATACACACACGCTCCCACTGGATTGCTGTTATTGCCCCATTTCGCTGGAGCGGCCACCCCGTATATGGACCTCGGCTCGAAGGCCGCGATTCTCGGCCTTGATCTCTCAAGCGATGCTTCCGATCTCTATCTTGCGGTCCTAGAAGGCGTCGCGTATGAGCTGAAACTGAACATCGATACGTTCGAGAAGGATGGCATCCCCATCCGAGGCTTGGTCGCGAGTGGCGGAGGCAGTAAGAACCCCGTTTGGAATCAAATCAAAGCGGATGTCACTGGCCTGCCCATCACCTTGCTGGAAGGGGAAGAAGCCGGGGCCAGGGGCAGCGCGATGCTTGTCGGCCTTGCCGCGCATGCCTACGCGGATCTCGAGGAAGCCGCGCGGACCTTCGTGCGCGTGAAAGGCACCGTCGAGCCCGATCCCGTCGCGCATGCGAAATACCAAAAGGTCTACGCGCGTTACCGCAAAGTCTATGAGGCGGTGCGGCCGCTTATGGAGGAATGAACATGGATCCGAAAATCGGAAACGTCAAGCAAATCTGCGCGGTTTACCGCCTTGCTTCCCTCGACGCAAAAGGGAAGGGGCAAGAGCTCATGCTTCTTGCCAATGGGACGCTTACCCTTCTTGTGAACCTCAGCCATTGCGGGGATATCCACCAGCTGTGGCATAAAGGCGAAAACGTGTCCTTCTTGACCCGGAATGGTCTTGTCGCCGAACACTATGACTTCCTGAAGAGTTTCCCTGCTGGCATGGTTTACACCTGCGGCCTCGATGCGATCGGCGGGGTGGAAGGCCATTACCTTCACGGCAACATCCATAACACCCCGGCCGAAGTCCTCGAAGTCAAGGAGTCCGAGGAAGGCATCCTCTTGCGCCTTCGCATCGAGGATTCCGCTCTCTTCGGGAACAAGCTTGCCCTCTATCGCACGTTGTCCTTGAAAGCGGGAGACTCTGCTTTCCGCATCGAAGATCGCCTCGTGAACGAAGGATTCAAAGACGCCGAATATTGCCTACTCTACCACTGCAATTTCGGATACCCCTTCCTTGACGAGAGAAGCGCGGTGGAAGGCGACATCCTCCAATCCCTTCCCCGCACCCCCTTTGCGAAGGAAGAAGAAGCGAAGTCTCTGCACATGGAACCGCCCGTTCACGACATCGAGGAAACGTGCTATTTTGTGAAAACGCGGGATGGCAAGATGTCTCTTACGAGCCCGAATCTCAAACTCCGCGCGACGGTCGCAAGCTCGCTCCATGACTTCGTGGAATGGAAATCCAGGGCCAGCGGAGACTACGTCGTCGGCCTTGAGCCTTGCACCTCCCATCTGGACGATTCCCTCAAGTATCGGACCATCGAGCCGGGAAAAGAGGAGACCCATACCCTTGAAATTCGTTTTGAAGAAATGAAATAAGAAAGGAAAACATCATGTTAGCAACCTTGAAAGAAGTCCTTGCTTTTGCAAAGGAACACAATTGCGCGATCGGCGCGTTCAATACCCCGACCCTCGAGACTCTCGACGCGGTCATCGAAGCCGCGGAAGAACTCGGCGTCCCCGTCATCATCTCCCACGCGGAGCTTCATGAACCCCAAGCCCCCCTTGCCAAGATCGGCCCCGCGATGGTCATGCGCGCGAAAGCCGCCTCTATCCCCGTCGCCGTCCACCTTGATCATGGCGAGCACGTCGACTACATCAAGGAGGCGATCGCCCTTGGCTTCACCTCCGTCATGTATGATGGCTCTTTGACTCCTGTCGAAGATAACATCCGCGTCACCAAGGAAGTGACGGAATACGCGCACGCCCATGGCGTCGATGTCGAAGCGGAAATCGGGGCTCTCCCAAGCCGCGAGGACGGTTCCTCGAACGGAACGGTCGACCCGACCTCCCTTTACACGGACCCCGAACTCGCCAAGCGTTTCGTCTTTGAAACCGGGATCGATGCCTTGGCCGCGAGCTTTGGGACGGCCCATGGCATTTACAAGGCGAAACCGAAGCTCGATTTCGACCGCATCGTCAAAATCACCTCTTTGACCGGTATTCCCCTTGTCATGCACGGTGGCTCCGGAGTTTCGCCCGAGGATTATCTCAAAGCCATCGATTGCGGCATCCGCAAGATTAACTACTATTCCTATATGGCTCGCGAAGGCGTTTTCGCCGCGAAGAAGTTCATCGAGGAAGCGAATCCGACGTTCTATCACGAAGTCGCGGATGTCGCCAAAAAAGCGATGAAAGCCGACGCGAAGAAGGCGATGATCCATTTCTCAAACGGCTATTGCCACGAATAAGCTAGGATGCGAAGGGCGCTGTTTTGGCGCCTTTTTTGTAAAATCTTCTCTTATTTTTTCTCAATTTTTCGAAGAACGCGACAGGACTAGGAAAAGCGTGAGAAACGGCCGATAATTAGTTGTCATATGAGCAATCTTGTATTGGCTATTGATATTGGCGGGACGTCCATGAAGGGTGCCTTGATCGATGAGAATGGCAACCTTTCTTGCCGCTTCGTCGTCCCTGTGATTCGCGGGGAAAAACAAGAGGACGCCATGGCGCGTTTGATCGCCTCTGCAAAAGAGGCTACCCAGGGAGTCGGCCCGGATGATTCCATCGTCGCGATTGGCTGCGGCGTCCCCGGGGGCATCAATACCTTCACCGGCGTCTGCGATTTCGCGAGCAACCTCGGCTGGAAGGATCTTCCCATCGCGAAGATCTTGTCTGACGCATTCTCTTTGCCTTGCAAAATCGATAACGACGCGAATGCCGCGATGCTTGGTGAAATCAAGTTCGGGCAGAACAAGCAATACAAAAACGCCATTTTGCTGACCCTTGGGACCGGCATCGGCGGGGGCATTTACGTCAATGACCACCTCTATGTCGGGAACGAAGGCAAAGGGGCGGAAATCGGCCACATGGTCATCGCCGCGAACGGCCACCTTTGCGCTTGCGGGCGCCATGGTTGCTTCGAAACCTACGCTTCCGCTTCCGCATTGACGCGCGATACGAAGGAGGCTATCGATGCCCATCCCGAATCCTTGATGGCAAAAGAGGCGGGACAGGGGGTCAAAATCGACGCCGCCCTTCCTTTTGAATGCGCGAAGAAAGGCGATCCCGTCGCTCAACAGGTCATCGATCATTACATCGAATTTCTCGGGGTGGGGTGCTTGAACCTCATCGACATTTTCCGCCCAGAGGCGATCATCCTCTCAGGCGGGGTTTCCAAGCAAGGCGAGAACCTTCGCCTTCCCCTCGTCCATTATCTTGAGAAGATGGGGTATGGCTTCGGCGTCGACAAGGCTCCGAAAGTCGACATCAAAATATCCCGCCTTGGGGCGGATATCGGAATCTACGGCGCCGCGGCGCTTGGGTTCAGCTTGGTGAAATAACTTAAGCGAGGAGCTTTTGGACGGCGGCGTCCACTTCCTCGGTCAAATAGACTTCGAAAGCCGGGTGGTCGATCAAGGCCGTGACGGGGCATTCGAGGTCTTTTTCTCCGCGCAGGAGCTTGGCAATCGGCTCCGCTTTGTCGAGGGTGTTCGCGATGAGGGCGATGCGCTTGCTCTTCTTGATGGTTCCGATGCCCATGGTGACGGCTTGCGTCGGGACGAGGGAAAGGTCGTCCCGAAAGAAGCGGGCATTCGCGACGCGGGTGGATTCCGTGAGGGTCACGACATGGGTCAACGAGTCCGCGGGGGTACCCGGCTCGTTGAAACCGATATGGCCGTTTCGCCCGATGCCGAGCAGCTGGAAGTCCACGCCACCCGCCTCCTTGATTTCTTCATCATATCCCGATAAGCCGGTCGCGCTCGGGAAATGGGTGTTTTCCTTCTTGATGTCGATGTAAGAGAAGAGATTCGCTTCCATGAAGGCCCGATACGTCTGGTCTTCAAGGGGACAAGATAGATATTCGTCGAGATTGAAACTCTTGACGCCGGCGAAAGAGACCCCACGTTCTTGGCTTTCTTTGGCGATCGAGGCGTAGGTGAGCAAGGGGCTCGAACCGGTTGCGAGGCCAAGAATGATATGGGGGTTTTCCTTGACGGCCTCCACGAATTCGTGACCGAGGGCGGTTCCGAGTTCCTCGGAATCCTTGAAGATTTTGATGATCATGGATATGCTCCTTTGTTATTGCAAACGATAAACGAGTTTCCCTTTGACGAAGGTCGCGAGGACATGGAAGGAAGAATCAAGCAAGACGAAGGACGCTTCTTTGCCAACGGCGATGGAACCAATATGGTCGTCTAGGCCGAGATTCATCGCGGGATTGAGGGTCGCGAGATTGATAAGGTCGCTATAGGAATAGCCTTTCGCGACTTTCTGGACGTTGCGAAGGGCATCGTCGAGGCGGAGGATGCTGCCCGCGATGGTCCCATCATCCAGAAGGGCAAGGCCATTCTGGACGTGAATCTCCTGAGAACCGAGCTTGGCTTTCGCCCCTTCCCCCATGTACTTGGCTTCCGTCGAATCCGAAATGAGGACGATGTCTTCTTTCCGTTTGGTCTTGAAGAGCAAAGCGACCGCTTCTTCCGAGGAATGGTGGAAGTCCGCGATGATTTCCGCCTTCACCCCATCGCGAAGCAAGGTGGCTCCGACGATGCCGACATCCCGGTGGTGGAACCTGCTTTGCGCGTTGAAAAGATGCGTCACGGAGTGAAGTCCCTCGTCAAAGGCGGCAAGGGCTTCTTTTCCACTCGCGTTGCTATGGCCTAAAGACGGGGTGATTCCAAGCGCTAAACAGGCTTTGAGGAACTCTTTGCCCCCAGGTCTTTCGCAAGCGAAGGTGACCTCCCGGACGAGATTGCCGGATAGGGCGACGAATTCTTGGAGCAGGGGGACGTCGGGGAGCAGGATGTTCTCTTCTGCCTGAGCGCCTTTGAAGACGGGCGAGATGAACGGCCCTTCAAGGTGGATGCCTTCGATGGTCGCGCCTTCCTTTTGGATGTTCTTGGCGTCTTTGATGGCAACGAGGGCTTTTTTGATCGCGGGCACGCTTTCCGTCATCGTGGTCGGGAGGAACGACGTGACCCCTTCTTGGACGAGAGCGGATGCGATTTTAAGAATGGAAGAAGGATCCCCATCCATCGCGTCGTACCCATTTGCCCCATGGATGTGCTCATCGATGAATCCAGGCGCGAGGTAGACGCCTTCCGGAAGCGTTATGGCCTCGGGACCTGCCTCGAAGGAAAGAAAGCCCGATTCGTCAAAGGAGAGATTCCCCTTTCGAACGCCATCGGGGAAAACGATGTTGATGTCACGGAACGATTTCATTGGCTGATCACCCCATATCTTTGCGCGAGGACCGATGCCCCGATCATGCCTGCTTTGGTCCCCGCCTCGGAGAAAGCGTAGAGGCCTTGCTCAAGGCGGATGGCCGGGACGAAGACGTCTTTCGCGCCCATGACCCCGCCCCCAAGAACGATTTTCTGGGGCTTGAGGTCTTTTTCAATCTCATTGAGAAGAAGGTTCAGGAGGGAACAATAATCGTGGAAAACGGATAGGGCCTCCTTCTCTTTTCGGCGGACGCGGGTGAAGAAATCGAGCGTTTTGATTTCCTTCCCGTAGGCGAGTTTTGCAAACTTCTTGAGAGCGGTCGCGCTCAAATAGCTTTCCGCGCAGCCGCATTTGCCGCACCGGCAAGGCTCTCCATCCTTGACGAGGATGCGATGCCCATAATCATAACGTTCGTCATGCATGATTTTCCCGTCGATCAAGGTGGCGCAGCCAACCCCGGTTCCAAACGTCAGGACGACCAAGTTCGAGAGGGTGGGGAAGCGGGTCATCTCGCAAACAAGCGCGCCCACCGCGTCGTTCGCGGTATAGACGGGAACGTGAAATGCCTTCTCAAGAACATGGCCCAAGGCGAATCCTTCGAAGCATTCGATGTTGAGGACTTTTCCATAGACGCCTCGTTCATCGATGTCGCCCGCCGAGACCACCCCGATTCTTTGGGGATGGCCATGGGATTTGATTAAGGCGTTGATCGCATCGAATATTTGGCGAAGGACCGCTTCTTTCCCTTTGGAGGCGTTCGTCGGGTAACGGAGGGACTCGAGCATCTGGTTCGACGAGAAATAGCCGGCCTTGATGGCCGTCCCCCCGATGTCGATGCCGATGACTTTCATAACGCTATTGTAAACGATTTGAACAAAAGAGGGCGGTGTTTCCTTAGGAAGGAAAACATTTCGCAAAGATTGGAGAGAAATATCGAAAAAGTGAGAAGCAATTCGCCTTATAGAAGGGATTCGATGATCGCGTTTGCTTCGCTTTGCTTGGCTTCCATGTCGAGAAGCAAGGCGAATTGATCCCTGGCGCGGACGAGGTTGTGGTCTTCGTAAGCGGTCCGGAAGTAGAGGTCTCCGTCAAGGTAGTCGCTGAGGAAACGGATCCCGCATTCGTAGGTCAAAAGCCACGCCCCATAAGGGAAGAGGCGGATTTCGTTTTCGGTCAAGCTACCAGCCGCCCCGCGGATGAAGCCACGGGCATAGGCTTGGAACATCTCGAGGGAAAAATGGACCTTGCTCAGATCTTTCTCGTCTTCGGCCGCGGTGTTCGCCCCAAAGCGGATGGAATCGCCGAAATCATAGAGCGCGGATCCCGGCATGATCGTGTCGAGGTCGAGGACGCAGAGCGGCGTTTCCCCTTTCTCGTCGAACATGATGTTGTTGAGTTTCGTGTCGTTATGGGTGGTGCGGAGGGGAAGAGTCCCGTTTTTCAAACCATCGACGATTTTGCCGATGCGGTCCTTGCGGGCCAAGGCGAGTTCGATGAGGTCGAGGCAGCGGTCCTTACGGCCGCTTTTGTTGGCCGCGATGGCCGCCTCGAGGTCGCGGAAGCGCTTGGGGGTATCGTGGAAATGGGGGATGACTTCCTCGAGGTCTTGGGCGGGATAGGAAGCGAGAAGATGCTGAAAACGACCGAATGCCTCCGCTGCTTTTTCGAAAACCTCGGCGTTCTTGGGGGTGTCATAGCTCATGCCGAACACGTAGAGGTAAACACGCCAAACCTCGTTTTCCCCATCGACCCAATAGGCCGTTCCTCGATCGGTTGAGAGAAGGTTGAGGCACCCCGTCTTGGGGTCTCCGCCTTCCTTGACGATCGAGTCGTGGAGGAAACGGGTCACGCCTTCGATGTTCTTCATGACCTTGAGGGGTTCCTTGAACGCGACGGGCGAGACGCGTTGGAGAAGGAACGTGCCGTTCTCGCATTCGATGCGGAAGGTGTCGTTGATGTGTCCTTGGGTGATGCGGACGAAGCTTTTCAAAGCGCCGCATTCGGGAAAGTGAGGGACGGCCTCGCGAACGAGGAGCTCGTCAGTTTTCTTGTTGGTGTTCATGGGGGTCTTTCGTTCTATAGAACGCGCTCATTGTAGAAAGGAACGGAGCAAAAGACAAACACTGCTTTCTGTGGGAGTGAAAAATCCAAACTTTTTCCTAACAATTTTGCAAATCGTTTCCGGTCTTGGTTGTCCATGATAAAGTATGCGGGCAATGGCAAACTATTCCACGATCGTCATCGGCGCGGGTCCCGCGGGTCTCTCCGCGGCCATCCATGCCTCCAAAAATGGAGGCAAAGTCCTCGTTCTCGAGAAAAACGAGAAAGCCGGGAAGAAGCTTTTCATCACGGGCAAGGGTCGCTGCAACGTTTGCAACGACTGCACGCCCCAAGAATTCATCGCGAACGTGATGCGCAACCCCCATTTCCTGCATAGCGCTTACGCCAATTTCTCCGCGCAGGACACGATGGCGTTCTTCGAATCCGAAGGCGTTTCTCTTGAGGTGGAACGTGGCAAGCGCGTCTTCCCGAAAAGCCATAAGGCTTATGACATCACGGATGCCCTCGTGAAGAAAGCGATGGCCCAAGGGGTCTCCTTCCATTTCGGGGAGCCCGCGGTTTATGTCGAGGATACCGCGGAAGGATTCCTCGCCCGTACCCCGCGACAAGTCTATTCCGCGGATCATCTCGTGATCGCGACGGGAGGACTTGCCTACCCCTCAACGGGATCCACCGGGGATGGCTATCGATTCGCCAAAGGGCTTGGGCATGAGGTCACTTCCTTGCGCCCTGGTTTGTGCGGCCTCAAATTGAGCGACCCCATCCCATCGAATTTGGAAAACCTGACGCTTAAAAACGTGGCGCTTCTTTATCAAGTCGGCAAAAAGAAGAACTCGGAATTTGGGGAACTCACCTTCCGCAAAGGCTTCCTCGACGGGCCGATTGCCCTCACGGTCTCGAGCCGCGTGGCAGATCCTTCTTCAGCTGGACTATCCCTCGACCTGAAACCGGCCTTGTCTCTCGAGGCGATGGATGCCCGTCTTGCCCGCGAAATCGAGAAAGGCCGCAAACAGACGATCAAGTCTCTCCTCGGGACCCTTCTTCCCCAGGATTTCATCCCCTTCTTCGCGGCCAAAGCGAATCTCGACCTTCATCGCTCCCTTTCAGATTTCCGGAAAGAAGAACGATTATCCTTGGCCAAAGCGCTCAAGAACATGCCTCTCCAGGTTACTGGGCTCAACCCGTTTGAGCGGGCCATCATCACGGTTGGGGGCGTCTCCACGAAAGAGATTTCCTCCTCGACGATGGAATCGAAGCGCGTCCCCGGCCTTTATTTCGCCGGCGAGGTCTTGGACGTCGATGCCTTGACGGGCGGATTCAACATTCAAATCGCCCTTTCGACGGGTGCTTTGGCGGGCGACGCTATTGCGGAGGAATGATTTTTGTCTTCGCTTTTTGCCAGTCATTGACATTTCCCTTGCGAAAAATTTTCCTTATAGGATAATGCCTCTCGGCTTTGCTGAAAGGAGTTTGGCTCATGCAGAAAAATAAATGGCTTTACGTGTTCGCCCTCAGCGCGATGTTGCTTGCCTCTTGCGGCGGCGATGATTCTTCGTCTTCCTCCGCTGGAGATATCGATAGTTCCTCCTCCGGCTCCGTCGTTGAAGACCCTTCTTCCTCGACCAGTGGAAGCGGGGATGTCGAAGGTCCTTCCCCCATCACGGGGAAAGGCATCGATCTCGAGGTGCGTGGGAGTTTCTTCGTCGGGAATTCCCGTTCCGTCTACGTCACGTTCCAGCAGGAAAAGCGCGGGAATGTGATTTTCGAAACCTCGGACGAGACGACCGCGACCATCTCGAGTCTTCAGGACCTCATGGTGGAATCCGGCTACGACTACACTCTCATGCCGGAAGCCCTCGTCACCCCGAAATGCGCCGGCAAGTTTTTCATTCATGCTTACCTCGAGGACGATCCTTCGATCGAGGTCAAGCGCTATTACGAGATCAAGGACAAGGACGATGGGGAAGTCATGCCGGAAGAAACCTTCAACCTCCTCACTTCCTCCCTCAAGGTCGAAACCACCCAAGAGCAATACGCTTACGACCTCAATTACCAAGAAAAGCTGGAAAACAGCTATGAATTGACGACGATTTTCGAGGAGACCGGCGCCGCTTCGACGGACGCGAGCATCGGGCCTCGCACGGACGCCTATTCCTTGACCGAGAAGAACACCCAGACGGGCGCGGTGAAAACCTACAAGTACGTTCGCACCCCCAATAACAAAGTCGGCCGGGAGTACGTGAGCATCGAGAATCAGGTCCTCAGCGAGAAAATCGTGGACGAGGATGGCTACGACTACGCCTGGGGAAATTCCGCCTACACGAATTTCTTCGCCGACGAGACGATCGTCACGAACGAATCCTTCGTCTCCTTCGACAAAGGGGCTTCGTACCACTTCGTCGGGGAATGGCTCGACGCGAGCTATCTTTGCTATCCTCTCTTCCTCGCCGGTTTCACCCCCGATGACATCATCTTGCTCATGAACAAGGACGGAACCATCGGCTTCCACATCCAAGTCGAGCCGACGTTTGACTCCTCGACCCACAAGAACAACGTCAAATACGGCCAGGTCCTCTATGGGACTTTCTCCGAGTTCGGCACCGCGGAAATCGAGCACGCGAAACCTTATGAGCACAAGGATTATCACGACGCGATCGGGGTTGCCCTTGAGAAGATGAAGAACGCCCGGAACTACAAAGTCCACTTCACGTATGACTATTCTTCCGACA
>JAEDJP010000012.1 GCA_016296285.1 Bacilli bacterium | reverse complement strand
CTTGGATGAAGCCGTCCACCTTACCAAGGGCGGTTTGCTGGCCAATGAAGTATTTAGCGGAACGTTTTGTCGCGAACATCACCGCCCAAAGAATCGCCGCCGTGAAGACGAGGACAACGAGCAAAAGGACCCAAGAGAGGGAGACCATCGCAACAAAGGCGGCGATCATGGTGACCATGGAATTGATCAACATGGGCAAAACGCGGGACGTCATTTCGCGAAGGGTATCGATGTCGTTGGTATAAATCGACATGATGTCCCCGTGATAATGCGTGTCGAAATAGGAAAGCGGCAAGGTCTCCATGTGCGCGAACACCTCATCGCGGATGCGTTTTTGGGTGCCTTGGCCAATCTGGCAAGAGCAAAGCTGATACCCATAAGCGGATAAAACGCCGACCAAATAGATGCCCGCCATCACGAGGACGGCGATGGAAAAGCCGTTCTCCCCAGAAGGCAAGAAGTTAAGAAGGGGCGAACCGGTGGAAACGAGGTTTGAGGTTTGTCCGAGCATCTCGTAAATGTAGTGTCCGACGACAACCGTGCCGGTGAAGACGCTACCAACGACCCCGGCGGTTGCGCTCAAGATGACAAAGAGGGCGGTAAGGATGACAAGCCCAGGATAGAAACGAAACATGAGGCGGAAAATGCGTCTCATGATCGCGGCGCTTTCTTTCAACGAAATAGCAGGACCCCTGCCTCTCATGCGTTTATTCGCCATCAAAATCACCTCCTCCCAATTGCGTTTCAACGAGTTCTTGATACGCCTCGGAAGATTTCATCAGTTGCTCGTGGTTTCCGAGCGCCAGGATTTTTCCATCGTCCAGTAGAAGAATGAAGTCGCACTCTTTAATCGACAAGATGCGCTGGGAAACGATGATTTTGGTCACCGCTGGCAGCAAGGCTTTCATCCTCCCCCGAATCAAGGAATCCGTATGTGTGTCGACCGCGGAGGTTGAATCATCAAGAACCAAAACGCGCGGGTTTTTGAGGAGCGCCCTTGCGATACACAGGCGCTGCCTTTGGCCACCGGATACGTTCGTGCCCCCTTCTTCGATGGGAGAGTCGAGGCCTTTTGGCATCTTCGAGATGAACTCATCCGCGCATGCTAGATGCACCGCCTGAAGGAGCTGTTCCTCCGTCGCATTCTCGTTTCCCCACAGCAAATTCGACCGGATGGTCCCCGTAAACAGAACGTTCTTTTGCAGCGCATAAGAAACAGAATCGCGCAAAACCTTGATATTGTAATCGCGAACATCGTGTCCACCAATGCAAACGGAGCCTTCGGTTACGTCATAAAGGCGGGCTAGCAAAGAGACAAGCGTCGACTTCGAGGAACCCGTCGCGCCCATGATTCCGATCGTGGAACCAGAAGGGAAATGAAGGTCGATGTCATGAAGGACGTCTTTGGAGGCCTCCTCGTGATAACGGAAGGACACATGGTTGAAATCGATTTGGCCATTTGGAACTTCCATCACGGGGTTCGCGGGCTCTTGAATGGTAGGAACCTCCATCAGGACCTCCTCGATTCTTTCCGCGGAATTTCGGGAAATCGTGATCATGACAAACGCCATGGACACCATGTTGAGCGAATTCAGAATCTGCATGACGTAAGAGAACATGGACGTCAGTTTGCCAGTCGTGAAACCCGGTTCGATGTTTCCTGAAGCCACGATCAATCTGGCGCCAAGCCAGGAAATCAAAAGCATTGCCACATAAACCGAGAGCTGAAGGGCGGGGGAGTTAAAAGCCAAGATCCTTTCCGCGCGTAAGAACCCGCGATAAATGAGGTTCGAAACCTTGTTGAACTTCTGGTTTTCAAAATCTTCCCTTCCGAAGGATTTCACGACCCTAATCCCATTCAGGTTCTCCTGAACGGAGGCGTTCAACTCATCATATTCTTCGAAAACCCGGACAAACGTTGGATGCACGACATTCGCGACAGAGAACAACACAACACCCAAAAAAGGGACGAGGGCCAAGAAAATCAAGCCAAGACGCCACTCCTTAACCATCGCCATGACAAAGGCGAAAATCAGCATCATCGGAGCGCGAACAACGGTTCTTAGGATCGCTTGAACGGAAAACTGGACATTGGAAACATCCGTCGTAAGCCTCGTGATTAAGGAAGCGCTCGAGAATCGATCGATGTTCGAGAAAGAATACGCTTGAATCTTCCGGTACATCTCCGCGCGAAGATTCTTGCCATAGCCGCCGCTTGCGGTACTTGCGGCAAACCCAGCAACGACCCCGCAGGCGCAACTCAGGACGGCAAGACCGGACATCAAGCCGCACCAAAGCCACAAAGAACCCCAATTCATGATGCCAGAAACGGTCGCTTCTTCGACCGTGTCAACCGCGTTTTGGCTGAATGTAGCGATAAGGACCTCACAAGCCACTTCAAACGCGCACAAGACCCAAGCGAGGTAAATCTGTCCTCGATAGCCCTTGGTATAGCGAAGCAGTTTTACAAATTCAGCATAACCGGCTTTCTTTTTTTGTTTCATTCCGCATCCTCCAAATTCTTCCGCACAATATCAAAGACCCGAAAAGCCGTTTCAAGTTCTTCTTCCGAAACGCCTTTAACCAAATCTCGTTCAAAAGTCCTAAGACGTTCGGCCAACGCACGGCTGACCCTAAGTCCCTCTTCCGTAAGCTCGATCGCCCTCTTTCGGGAATCATCGTCACAACGTTCATAGGTAATGAGGCTTTTCTCTACCAAAGCGCCCAGAATCTCACTGACGCTGGACTTGGACAGGGAAAAGGCCTCCATGATATCGGAGGCGGTTGCATTTTCGTGGTGAGACAAAAAGCCAACGACTCTAGCCTGGATTGGGGGCAATCCGAAGCTACGTTCGTTCACAATTCTCTCGTCGAGGATCTTTCGAATCTGTTTCGAAAGCTTAATTGTTCTTTTTCCGAATGATTGCTGTGTTTCCATATTGTTCGGTCCCGAACTATTTTACACATCAATATTCTTAAATCAACGGGGCAGAAAAGCCTGCCGCAGAGCTTCATGCCACGCCATTTCCAGTTCGCTCAACGAAAATTGAGCGTTTGCGGGACTTGTTGAGGGCACCGAAACGACATCCGCCCTTGGGAAGTGGGAATGCATTCCGAATTTTTCGAACAATTCCTCTGCTTTCCGCCCATTTAGGAGGATTGTTTGGATACTTGCTTTAGAAAATAAAACGGAAAGATTCGATGGAATCGCGTTTTTTATGGAACTGTCTTTGCTTCCATAAATGTCACATTCTTCGATTACATCATATAGAGCAATATGATGTAGCAGGCAGAATTTTTCTTTTTCATCGTTGATTTTTGGTGTCTTTTCATTGAAAAAACTTGATAAAACATCCCAAAAACGGTTTCTCGGATTTCCATAATAAAAGGAATTCGCCCGGCTAAGCACGCTGGGAAAGGATCCGAGGATCAAAACCTGAGAAGCTTCATCTCCGATAGGAGGAAGCCCATGGGCAATGTGCTTAACAGCGTTCACGTTCCTGAATTCCTTTCAGAACAGCAAAAAGATGCTCCTTGGAGGTCGTGTTCATCGCAATCTCGTTTCGCACTTTCTTATATCCTGGGAACCCAGAGAAAAACTTCGGGACAATTCCCCTAAGTTCTTTGATAGCGGTGAACTCCCCTTTCAGCTCGATCAACATGTTTGCAAAATCCATTGCCCAAGAAGCTTGTTGCACAATTGATGGGTCAGGCAAAGACTCTCCAGTTTCCAAATAATGAGCGATCTGCGTGACGAGGTACGGATTCCCGACTGCCCCTCTTGCAACCATCACGCAATCCGCCTTCGTAATCGCCAAGGCCTCCTTTGCTTTGGCAAGAGTAAAGATGTCGCCCGATACGCAAAGAGGGATATGCAACGTTTCTTTAAGCCCCTCAATGGCATGGTAATCAGCTTCCCCTGAATAGCCTTGAGACCGTGTTCTGCAATGGATGGTTAAAAAGGAAACTCCGGCCTCTTCAAGAATCTTTGAAATTTGAAATACATTTATGGTTTCTTTGTCCCAGCCAAGGCGGATTTTTGCGCTCACCGGTTTCGAAGACGCCGCGCAAATAGCTTGCATGTAATCCTTTAGTTTCTCAGGATCCTTAAGCCAAGCGCTTCCAGCTCCCGTCTTTACAACTTTCGTCACCGGACACCCTAGATTGATATCCAAAATATCGTAATCGGCCTTCTTTTCAATGATAGAAATCGCATCAATGGTGTTCTCCTTTTTGAAACCAAACAGTTGTAAACCCACCGGTCGATCCTTTTTTGATGTAGCGAGATATTCATAGGTTCTTTGATTGTTATAATCGATGCCACAATCAGAAATCATCTCGCTAAAGCTTAGTCCAACGCCAAAAGGCTTCATAAATTCCCGGTATGCGAGAGTGGTGATCCCGGCCATTGGCCCTAGAACGACTCTTGAAGATAATTCAAGGTCTTTGATGTGCAATTTTTCTTGAAACATAATGGAAACTCCTAGAAGAATTCTTTAACGTTTTTCATATCGTCTGGAAGGTTGGTTTTCACGAGCTGCGCAATGGAGTTAACACATTTTCGCCGGCGGGCATAGTTCATGACGGTAGAGATTTTGAAATCGTAATTTTGCACGAGGTAGGCAACAAGTTCTTCCAAATTATCTAAGGGGAACAGCCAGTTAAAGAGAGGGTCAGCAATCAAATCAACCATCAGTTTTTCAACCGTAATAATACCTGATGAATCACATGGTGATTTGCTGAAGAGTTTCCGAATTATTATGGAGTTGTCTTCGAAATACATCGCGATTTCTTTTCCGTTTGGATCCAGCATGATTCTTTCGGAAAACTTGTCATGCATTTCGTAATACACCCCGAACGCTTGGTCTTTATCGATCTCAATGATTGTCGCCTTTCGATTAAGAGACCTGCCCGACAGTCTTTCGATGAGAGAAGTGTGGAACATTGCCTTGTTCGAGTGAGGAAAGGAAATCTCAGTCAGCCGAACAATCTTCGCCTTTGGCTCCTCAGAAGCATCGAGCACAAAACGATTCCGACTTAGCCGATAGAATCCATAGCCAAGAGAATAGATAACTCCTTTTTGAAGAAGCGATCCAATGACCCACTGACAAGAGTTGAATGAAAAGTCCGGATGAACCCGGAAGACGAGGTCTAGCAATTCATCCTTCGTGTACAGCCTGTCCTCAAGAAGGGATATGACGTTCTCGTGCTGCTCATTCATATCTATAGTATATTCACACTTTATATATTTGACCACTTTTTAAAATAATGGCCGTTTATATATTTTGGAATTTCCTGTTTTTATTCGTTCTCATCGATATTTTTCAAAACCGCGGTTTTTCATTCTTTTTTATAATCTTCATTCGTTCAGCAAATTAAAAATCCCGAAAAAGCGTGTGACTTAACAAGTTTTTTCGGGATTGTGAAATACGTTAGTTATCAAATCGTTGATAACCGTTTTTCATCTTCAAAGAAGCTTCGTTAAGCACTTGCCGCAAAACGATTTGAGTGTTCTCGATAGCCATCTTGGCAACCTTCTCATTGGTGTCAGCGAGCACTTTGAGATCTTTGGTTTCTTGGAACGCCTGGTCGCCCTCGTTGAGCACGAAACGCCCTTTGTTCATCGTCTTGGCTTGATAGCGCTCGATATGGATGATCGACTTGTCGAAGCTCGCATCGGCGAGCACGCCCAGGAAGCGAGAGGCCCAATAGAGGTTCTTCGAGACATCCATCTCTTCCGTTGTCCCAGAGACGCAACGCGGCATTTTCTCGACGTTCGCATAAAGCGGGAACGCGGAGTTGAAGGCGTTGGAGGAGAAGCAAATCCACTCCACGGCCTTGATTTCCTCGGGAACGTAAGGACGGATTTGGAGAATGGCCATGACCGAGGTGCGATTGATGCCAATCGAGCGATAAATGCCTTTTCTCGGGTCATTTCCGCGTCCATAAGGGTTATATGGCGTCCCTTGATAGTAGGAGGAGAGGATGTATTTCACGTCCTCAACGCTGATTTTCCTCTCTGGAACAAACGACCAGGGAATATCATCGCTAAGAGGCGTGAAATCCGCGTTCTCTCCATCCCAAACATAGCTTCTGGGATTGAAGTAACGGGCCATGAACCAGGCTCTGGGGGTGTTGTAGACATGGTCTGCATCGCTATGGGACCCAAATACAAGACGCGGATTAATCACGGGTCCTTGGTTCGCGTTCAAGTGGTTTTTCTCGATGAATTCGAGCAAATCCTTCGAACAAAGGTTCTCTTTCCCTTCCCCGAAAGCATCCTCAAAATCGAAGCGATCGAGACCGAATTGGTTTGGCATGATAACGTATTCGTCATCTTTGACTTTGCGAGCCATCCAATGGTGTCCGCCGATGCTTTCGAACCACCAGACTTCCTTGTCGTCGTTGAAGGCGATTCCGTTCGGTTCATAGGTTCCGTATTCTTCCAGCAGTGCTCCAAGACGTAAAACGCCTTCTCGCGCGCTATGAATATAGGGAAGCACGAGGACGACATAATCTTCTTCCCCGATGCCGGTTTGTTTCTTTTTCTTGGGGTCCCAGCCAAAGGGATCCGCGCCTAAAACGCGAGGATTGCTTGTCGTGGTCTCGGTGGCCGTCATGCCAACATTAGCGCTATTGATGCCGTTTGCGGCCCAGATACCGCGTTTCTTTGAGACGTTCGGCGTAGCGGTGTACCGGAGAGGATTGTCTGGAAGAGGGATTTTCACTCCAGAAATCTTACTGACGTATTCCTTCGGCTGCTCCTCCGGTTTCACGACAATGAGTTTTTTGGTATCAAACGCGCCGTCGTCATTCCGGGCAATCATCGTCGACCCGTCAATGGAAGCGTCTTTTCCAACAAGAATCGTAGTGCAGGGCATATGGTTTCCTTCTTTCGCTTGGTATTCTAGTATTCAACCATGAAAAAGCAATATAGCGGGGGCATATATGCGTTTTTTCCGTTGGAAGAATTCTTTCTTTTTTTCCTAAAACGCCATCACATGACAACGAAATCAATGTTCGGACCAAACGATTCAATGGATTCGTTTTTGGGGTAATTCGCTCCCGTCACTTGGTTCCCGGAAGAAGTGAAAGAGACGCCGTTTGCATAGGACGTATCCAAGTTTCCATAACCATCGAGAAGCCTCTCGCCATAAAGGGAGAAATCCTGAATGCGGACGTCGTTGATCCAGTGGACTTCTTTGGAATACCCGCTTCGAGGATCGATGGCCCCGCGGATGGTCACCCTCGGATTGTTGCTGCCTTTCATCACGAGGATGTTTTGCATGCTGACATCGGTCAAAGAGCCTAAGCTTGTCGTCTTTTGGACGTTGGACCACGTCGCTGAGTATTCATTAGAAAACTCAAGAAGAGTATTCACCCCATCGCCCCTGCCCATATCCGCGTGCTCTACCGTGATGTTCTCGTAACGGACTCGCTTTACGTCCGCGTTGTTGGAATTGTGAATCGAGAACACAGGCTTGTGGAAATTGCGGATAACCGTGATGTCTTTGAAGGAGATATCCTCCATGATTTTGCCTACCGTTTCGAACCCAATTTCCATCGACTGGGCAAGATCGGTCCATAAGATGCAGGAAGAAAAATGGATATTTCTCGTCGTTCCTTCTTGACTGCGATCCGACCAACGAGGGTAGTTCTTCACGACGAGCGAGTCGTCCCAAGAACGCACGAAACAAGAGTCTACCGTCACGTTTTGGCAAGATTGAATCGAGATGCCATCCCCGTTTGACCTTGAGGAGATGACCTTGCACCCATCGAGAGTAACTCCGTCGCAGAAGTAGAGGTTGAAGCACCATCCGGCAGGATCCAAGACCCCAAAGGATTCAAACGATATGTCTTTGCAGTAGTTGAATTCCAAAGGCACCGTCACTTCCCCCGTGGAAGCGTTTCGCACAAAGGAGGAACCATCGATATACCCCGAGCCGCACATCTTGATGTTCGAGGCGTTATTCGCGATGAAACGGGCTTTGACGAAAGCCGCGGGATGGAAATAGACGGTGGAATTCGAGGACAGATAAACCTCGTTGTTGCCATTGATTCTCGAGTCGTTGTTCTTCGTATGAACGCCCGGCCCGAAAAAAATGGAATTCGAGTTATTGTAAGACCGGTCTTCGAGCGGGTTCGCGAATAGGTGGAGCACCCTGTCCTGTCGGAAGGAAATCGTGTATTGTCCCGGCGTCGATAACGTAAACGTCACGACATGTCTTTCCTTGTCCAAAGAATAAGGGACGCCTTGGTTGATAGGGGAGATCTCGGTGTCGTCGAAGAGAGGGAACGTCGTTTGAAGTTTCAGAGCAACGACGCCGCTGAAACCAAACGAGGCGACGGCGTTATCCATTCGATAAGGCGCGGCAGGATCCCATGAATGCACGTAGTTCGTCTTGACGGCATACACCGGAATCTGGCGGTCTCCGCAGTAAAGGCGCATGTTTCCGTAATGCTCTTTCTCGGGCACGTCCTGAGGGATTTCGATGGTGTTTCTTTGAAGGGTCGAGGTTTCATCCTCTTGATAGGAGAAATAATCCTCTTCCAAAACGAGGAAACCTTCGTCGTCTTTCTCATAGCTTGTCAACTGAGAAGAAGAAGGGTCTGAAGTCGACGGGAATTCTTGGGAGGCGGAAGATTCTGAGGAATCCCCTTTGGCGGGCGCCAAACACGAAGAAAGGAGGAATCCCCCTAAAAATAGCAGACCCACCCACTTCTTTTTCATTGAATCAAACTCAATTCTGTCTCTTTGGAGAACAAATAGACATTCGAGACGTCGAAGGCGAAACGAACGGTTTGTCCTTTATGGAACCGTTCAAGCCCCGTCGTGGAAGCGATGATGGTCGCGTCCGTTCCCGACAGGCGAAGATAAAGGAGGGTGTCTTCGCCAAGACCTTCGACAAGGTCGATCTTTCCAGAGAACGAAGGCTCCTTGAATCCGGGATCGCCTTCGAGGACGATTGCCTTGGGACGGAGACCGACGATGACGACTTGATCCAGGTTTTGATCATCGAAACCCTTCATGCGATCGCTAGGAACTTCCAACTCCGTATCGCCCAACAAAACGGAGTACCTGTCCCCGCTCTTTTTGACTTTTCCCGACAAGAAATTCATTTGCGGGGTGCCGATGAAACCGGCGACAAAGAGATTCACGGGGTGCAAGAACAAATCTTTCGGAGTAGCGATTTGCTGAATGACGCCGTCTTTCAACACGACGATCAAAGAACCCATCGTCATGGCTTCCGTTTGGTCATGCGTGACGTAAATGAAGATGGTCTTCAGTTTATCGTGGAGCTTTGAGATTTCGGCGCGCATCGCGATACGCATCTTGGCATCGAGATTCGATAGAGGTTCGTCCAGCAAGAAAACCTCGGGATTACGAACAATCGCCCTGCCGAGCGCAACCCTTTGCCGCTGACCGCCCGAGAGGTTCGCGGGCTTGCGATCGAGATAAGGCGAAAGGCCGATTTTCTCCGCGGCCGCTTCGACCTTGGCGTTGATATCCGCCACGCGTTTCTTGTGGTATTTCCAATTGAGGAAGTGACGGAAGGGGTTATGCCCGACGACGAGAGGGAACGCGATGTTTTGCCGAACGGTCAAATGGGGATAGAGGGCGTAATTTTGGAACACCATGGCGATGTTGCGTTCGCGAGCCTCCTTCGAGGAGATTTCCTCCCCGTTAAGGAAAATCTCGCCCTCGGTGACTTCCTCAAGGCCGGCGATCATGCGCAAAACGGTGGATTTCCCGCACCCAGAAGGACCGACGAAGACAACGAATTCTTCTTCGTTGATATCAAGGTTGAAATCCGTTACAGCACGCACGTTTCCGCTTGAATAGACCTTCCCAAGGCCGCGAATCGAAAGCTTCGGGAAATACCGAAGGAGATCGGAGATCTTCTCGATGCGTTTATCCGCCTTCTCGTATTCCCTCGCGGGCCCAATCGCGACGGCGGTGAATCCTCCCGCGACCGCGGCATCGATTCCCGCGGTTGCGTCTTCGATGACATAGCATTCTTCCGGGGCGAGCCCAAGGCCTTCCGCCCCCTTCAAGAACACTTCGGGGTCGGGCTTGGAATGAGAAATCATCGTCCCGTCAATGACGATGTCGAAATACGAAAGGAGGTTCGTCTTTTCCAAAATGTATCGCGTGTTTTTGGAACTCGAGCCAATGCCAAGGAGGACTCCCTTCTTCTTGAGCTCTTCCAAAGCGCTGCGGGTCTCGGGATCCACGGATTCGGGGCTCATGGTCGAAAGAAGAGCTTTGTAGGCATCGTTTTTCTTTTCGCACAACGCCTCTTTTTCTTCTTCGGTGAAGGTTCTGTTCGCTTTCTCCAAGATGATTTCAAGAGACTGCATGCGGGAGACGCCGCGCAGCCGGAGATTGTCTTGCTCGTCAAAGGGAATCCCTAGGCTATCCGCTAAGCCTTTCCAGGCCTGAAAATGGAACTGGTCCGTGAAAACGAGAACGCCATCGAGATCGAATAGAATCGCTTTCTTTTTCATTCTAACTCCTCCTTGAGAGTCGCGTCGTCATGGGTGACGCTTGCGAAATAATGCTTGCCGCGGTGTTGGAACCGGAATCGAATTCCGGAAATCTCTTGCGGCAATTTTGGGTGCAAACTCGGGATATTTCCCCGCAAATCCAAGCCGCAAAAACCGTAAACGGCATCGATATAGGCCCCGCCATTGCTCGCGGGATGGGTGCCACCGATGTAGACGCCGCCCGCCCATTGTTTGGACGCCCCTTCGTAATCGATTTTAGCGGACTTGAGGAACAATGCATAACTTCCTTCGACATCGTCGCAAGCAAGGCCCAAGAGGCCGTACATCGAGCTCGAGAGGGAAGAACCATGTTCCGTGTAAGGCAAATAGAATTCGAGATTCGCTTTTTTGACTTCGAGGGGGAACTCATCCGGCAGGAGCGAGAGCAAGGCCGCGACGTCAGCCTGTTTGATCACGCGCGTTGAGGAAGCGATTTGGCCCCAATATTGTTTTTCGCTCGTCAAGCGCTTCGCAAGATCCTTAACGCCGACATCCTCGAGGTCAAAATAACCTTGGAATTGCTCGATGACCCCACCCTTATTCGGCCGGGGCAAATAAAGACGTTGGCGGAAATCAACGAGCCGTTTCAGCAGCGCCGGGTCCTCAAAGCGATTCGGGAACCGGGTCACCATCTCGATCGCCAAATCGATGGTTTTCTTCACCATGTAGTTCGTAAACGCGTTGTCGGCGACTTTCTCGTGGTATTCGTCCGGGCCGATCACATCTTCCAAGTGGAACAATCCGTCCGGCCTTTCTTTCGCGAAACTCAGGAAAAAGCGCGCGCATTCCACGATGACTTCCGCCCCACCTTCTTGGAAGATGGAAGCGTCCCCGGTTGTTTTATAGTACTCGGCGAACGCATGTGGGATATCCGCGGAGATATGGATTTGCCGCTCGCTGAAGTAGGTACGGACAGGGGCGCCCGTCACGGGATCGGTGACGTTATATTTCGAGCAGGCCTCTTTCCCGTTTTCTTGGCTTTCCCATGCATAGAAGGCGCCTTCGAAACCGAATTCCTCGGCCTTCGCCTGAGCGCCAGGCAAGCTTTTGATTCGGTATTCGAGCAGGCCTCGAGCGACAGACGGGTCGGTCAACGCAAAGAACGGCAAGAGGAAAATCTCTTGGTCCCAGAAAATCGCGCCTTTGTAGGTTTGTCCGCTGACTCCGCGCGCCGGGATTCCCCTCGCGCGTTTGGAATCCCCGAGGGCAAGCAGCTGATAAACGGAATAATGGATGGCGAAGTCCGCCTCTTCATTTCCTTGAATTTCAATATACGCATTCGCTCTTTTGCGAGAATACGCCTGAACGTGCCTTTCCTTTGCAACGTCAAAACCAAGGAACTCCATGCTCTCTTCGCCCTCGAAAACCGCGGCGAGAACATCTAGCGAAAACTCCTGGCCGGCATCCATGTCGACGAGCGCTTCAAACATCGATTCGGAAAGAGGATGAACCGAAGAGGATGAACATTGGTATTGGGCTTGTTCCCGCAAGACGCCTCCCTCGTTGCCAGTCCCCTTGAATGAGACGGAAAGGCCATCGATCGCGAATTCCTTTGCGATGAAATGGGGGCCATGGATGTCCCAAATCTCGGGATCAACCCCAAAAACAAAGCGATACCGTCCCGCCTTTTTTGCCTTGATGACAATGCGTTCTGCCAGGAGACGATCGTCTTCGTGAGAAGCGAATCGCTCCGAGGCGATGGTATAAGTTGGGAACTCGGTATGGCGAGAGAATAGGCCCGTTTCTAGATCAAGGGAAACCTCGTGCTTGATTGGGTGGCAATCATGAACCGTCTCCCTTTTGCCCTCAAAATACGTTTCGAAGAAGAAGGGATTCGGCAGGTTGAAAGACTCCCTCCATTTGCTTCCCCGCTGGTCATAGATCCCAACGAGGTTCCAGGCGACTTGCTCGCTCGCGCGGTATTCTTCAAGGGTTCCGCGATACCCGATGTGCCCGTTGCCCACCAAAAAGGAATTGCCTTCTTGGACGCAATCCTCTTTGCGATATCCGTGGTGGGTCAGGGCGTATTTCATTTTGTTACGACCATGTCGCGATCAACGCGAGTCCTCTTCCCCCAAATGTCGAGCTCAACCGGTTTGCCGGAATGGGCAATCTCCACTTGGCTTTTGCTCACGCGGAAACGAAGCCGCGCATCCGGCAAAACGAGATTGACGGAATACGCCTTCCACCGGGTCGGGATTTTGGGGGAAATCGATAGGGTGGGGGCGTCGCTTCGAAGGCCCAAGAAGCCATAAACGATGTTCATCCAAGCCGCGGCAATCGAGGTCATGTGCAAGCCTTCTCTCGTGTTGCGGTTGTAGTCATCAAGATCGAGCCTCGTCGCAAACCCGAAGAAATCCATGGCCTCCTCATCCTTGTCGAGTTCGCAAGCCAAAATGGAATGGATGGACGGGGAAAGGCTTGATTCGTGAATGCAACGTGGTTCGTAATATTCGTAATTCGCCTGAAGTTGTTCCTTCGAGAAATCATGCGGGTAGAGGAACATGAACATGAGAACGTCCGGCTGCTTGATCATGTCGTTCCGGTAGATTCGGTCATAAGACCAATGGGAATACAAGGGGAAATCGGTCACGGGAATCGCGTCGACATCGATGTGAGGCAAGTCGAAGAACCCTTCGTGCTGCTCGAAAAGCTTGGTGTCCGGGTCATAGAGGATCTTCATGCAGGAAGAGGCTTTGGCAGCCCTTTGCTTGATGTCTTCCAAATCCGGGTATTTCTCTAGAATCGGCGCGTGCTGATAGGCGGGGTCCTCAAGCATGGAGAGCAAATAATCGAGGCTCTTCTTGGCCATGAAATTGGTGTAGGTGTTGTGATTCACCATGACCTCGAACTCATCGGGGCCCATGACGCCATAGAATCCGAACTTGGTCCCGTCTTGGTTATATTGGCCACGCGTCAAAAGGAATTTCGCGATCTCGATGAGCATCTCAAGGCCGTAATCCCTCATGAATGTCTCGTCGCGATAGAGGTTCATGTAATGAGCGATGGCATAGGCGACGGCCGTAGTCGGCTGGAATTGGGTCGAAGCGTGCTGCCAAAGGTTGCAGGCCTCTTTGCCGTTGCGCGTAGCGATCGGGTAGCAAGCGCCCTCGCAATCGAGTTCCTTGGCCCTTTCCTTTGCCTCCTCCAAAGTGTGATAACGGAATAGCAAAAGATCTTTCGCGGCTTTTTGGTTCGAGAAGAGGTAATAAGGGAGGCAATACGTCTCGGAATCCCAGAAAGCGTGTCCGGAATAGGCTTCGCCGGTCAAGCCTTTCGCCCCGATGTTGTTGTCCTCTTCGTAACCGTGATAGGCGCTGACGAGCTGGAACAAGCAATAACGGATGCCTTGCTGGTCCTCGTCGTCGCCTTCGATGACGATGTCGGAACGGGAATAGAAGTCCTCAAAGAACGCTTTGTTGTCGTCAAGTTCACCTTCATATCCTCGTTTCGCGAGGGCACGAAGTTCTTCGCGGGCTTCCGGGGCAACGCGCACGGCGCGCTTGTCCGCGACATGCACCACAAAGCGAACGAACTCGACGTTCTCGCCTTTGGAAAGATGGGTTTCATAATGGGTCTTGATCTCTTTTTCAAGGCACGTCGTCTCGTGTTTCATTTCCTTGGAAGACACGATGTGGCTGCGCGTTGTAAGGGATTGTCCCGTCGTCAGAGTTTTCAACGCGAGTTCTTGCTCATCGTCATCAAAGAGGGAGGACAGGGGGTCGTAATAAGAATCCTTGCCCCAGTGAACAACGGTTCCATCCAAGAAGAACGTGAGGTCCAGTTTCTGATCCGTAAGGGATTCGATCTCGATTTTCTGGACGGCTTCGTGGGGCCGATCCATGGACAAAAGGCGCGTGAACCGGAACCGGGCTTTGCCGTCCCAAACGAATTCACGGATGGATTCGCCCGTGCGCAAATCGAGCTCACGACGGAACTTGGAGAAAGGGATCTTGGCGAGATCAAGGCGCGTCCCATCGAGGCGAAGCTCGATCTTGAAGGCATTCGTGGAATTGATCGTAAAGTGGGTGCGCTTGACGATGCCCTTGTAAGCGTTGGGCGTCTCTTCTTTCGCGTATTCGTAAATCCCGTTGAAATACGTCCCAACGAGGCTTGGAAGGGAAACGCCTTCCTCGAAGAAGCCGCGAACCCCCATGTATTCGTTGCTCAGGGAAAAGATGGATTCGGATACTTCGTTCCGTTCGGGATGGAAGCCCTCCTCGATGATTTTGTCCGCGTGGACGGAGAGATAGCGTTGCTTGATCTTGGCCATGGTCATCACTCCTTCATGCCGCTGTTCGCGTTGCTTCCCATGATTTGTTTTTGGAAGAGGATAAAGATGATGATTTGGGGAATGATGGACAAGGACAGCACGAGGAGGAACTCGCTTGGGTCCAACGTGGTCGCGGAAGACAGATTGAAAATCTTGACCATGAGGGTTTGCTTCGAATCGTCTTGGAGGATGAGATAGGGCAAAAGGAAATCGCTGTAGGAGGCGGTCATCGAGAAGATGGCCACGATGCCGATGATGGAACGGCTAAGGGGCAAGACGACGCGCAGGAACGTCTCCATGTTCCCCGCCCCGTCGATCGACGAAGCCTCCATCAAGGAGACGGGCAATTTCTCGAAGTGGTTCCGGAAAAGCATGTAGTAATAAGCATTAGCCCCGTACGCGAGCCACAAAGGCCAATAGGTGTTCATGAGAATGGGCATCCCATCCGCGTCTTTCAGGGCGGCGATTTGGAGGAACAATGGCAAGATGGCGAGGGTCGTCGGGATCATGTACCCAAGCATGACGAGGCCGTGGATGACCTTGTAGCCCACCGGCTTCACAATCGCGGTTCCGTAAGCCAGAAGGGCGTTGAAGAAAATCGAGCAAACGACGCATCCAATGACGAGGATGAACGTGTTGAGGAAGTATTGACCGAAGTTGACCTTGGTCCAAACAACGCCGATCTTCGCGAAATCCCATTCTTTCGGGAAGAAGGTGTAATGGATGGAATTAAGCTCTTCAAGGGTTTTTAACGACGAGAAGAATAGATAAAGGATCGGGGTGATCGCGATGAAAACGAATAGAAGCAAAATCGTGATGGCAATGCCGTAGAACGCTTTCCCGGAGGCTTTCTTGTAATCGCTGAAATTGTAGAGGCCCTGGGTCTTCTCTCTCAAGCGATGGGTCTTGAAACGGATCATGCTTTGGCCCCTCCCGAAACCCGATCGAGGAGTTTAACGACGCCTTGGTAAATAAGGGTAAACGTCAAGATGATGAGGGCGAGAACGACGCAGCAAGCCGCGGAAACGGGGTAATTGAAATCCGCGAACGCGAGCTTGTACGACAAAAGCATGAGGGACATGGAGCTGTTAACGGGTCCACCCCAATTCCCGATGATCATGGGTTCGTAGAACACCTGGAACACCGAGATGATCTGAAGGATGAGAAGCGTGAGCATCGTGGACTTGATGGAAGGGATCGTGATGCGCCAAAAACGCTCCCACGCCCCCGCTCCATCGATGCGGGCGGCCTCATACATCGCGTTGTCGATTTGCTGGAAACTCGAGAGATAGATGAGGGCGGTGCTGCCGGCCCCGCGCCACGTCATCGCCAAAACGATGAGGGGGATGATCAAATCCACGTTGCCCGCCCAGCTCTGCGCGGGCAAGCCAAATAGTCCAAGGATGACGTTCAAGATGGAATAAGGCTCGTCCCCATAAAGGTTCCGGAACAAGAACACGACGGCGATCCCGGAAATCATGCACGGAAGATAAAGGGCCACGCGGAAGAAGCCTTTCGCATGGACGACTTCGCTGAGCAAGAAGCCAAGCAAGATGGGAACGAGATACCCGATGAGCAAGGACCAAAGGATGTATTTGAACGTGTTGCCAAGCGAAGCGAGGAACACGTCCATCTGGAAAAGCAGCTCGTAATTGCGCGTGCCCACGAACGTCGAGAAATTCGCGTCCGAGAAGAAGGACATCACGATGTTCTTGCCAAGAGGCACCCAAACGAAGAAGCCGAAAAGAAGCAGGGTCGGGATCATAATCGCCCACCCAAACGCGTTCTTTTTCAGAATCGCTTTCCAGTTTCGTTTCTTTTTTGCCTTGGGATGGCCTGGAGAGACGTACATAAATCAATGATTGAGGTTTTGGTCGAAAAGGGATTGGAGTTTCGCGTTGGCGGTCGTCAGGAGTGCGGAAGGAGATGCCGTGTCCGGGGCGGTCAAAACGCTTTGGATCGCGAGGTCGAGGAATTCATACATCTCTTGGGTGTAATAGGGTTCCTCGCTGCGCTTGTTCTGGTCGATGTGGTCATAGAAGTCGGCATAGTAGTCCATATCGACGGAGAGGTACTGGGTCTCGAGGTTTTTTGCCATGGAGAGGTAGTCCTCGTTTTTCCACGGCATGATCTTCGGGATGACCGGTTGGTTTTTGGCTTTCGAGACCTCATAGCCATCCACGATCGCGGCGACGTTGCGCTCGCTCGTGGTCGGGGAGCGCCCGATGTAATCGAAGAACTTGAGGATGCCTTCGACCTGCGCGTCGGTCGCGTTCTTGTTGAAGACGAAAGGCGTGCCGCCGTAAAGGGAGGTATGGTGGACGCCATCCCCCGTCGGCATCGGGAGGAAGGCGAGGTCGTCCATGTTGACCCCGCCGCTTGTTTGGGCGAGGTGCAGGACGTCGGACCCGACGATGGCCATCGCGACTTTGGAACCAATCGAGGAATACCATTCGTCGTAGGTCACGCTCGGGCTATTGAGAAGGAGGCCGTCCTGCTTCATTTTCTGGATCCAGGAGAGGGCTTTCACCGACTCGGGCGAGTCAAGATGGGCGACCCATTTGCCTTTTTCGTCCTGCGTTTGGAAGTTCGCGCCGAAATTCCAGGCAATGTTGTTGAACTGCCAACCACCGTTCTTGTTCGCCGAGCAAATGAGGATGCCTTTCGTGTCATCGTATTCGGAAATCGCGAGACTCGCCTCATAGATTTCCTCGAAGGAAGTCGGGTACAAGGGTTTGTCTTGCTCGTCATAGAGGATGTATTTGCCATCCTTGTCTTTCTCAAGAAGGCCGTTGTCGTAAAAGGTCTTCATGTTGAGAAGGAGGCCAAGGCCGTAGCCATCGCGGGGAACGCCATATATCTCCCCGTCGAAGGTCATGGTCGTCTTCATCCCGTCATCCATCATGTCGTCCCAACCAAGGGCGTGAAGTTGGCTCGTGATCGGGCGAATGATGTTGAGGTTCTTAAGTTTCAAAGGCTCCGTGAACCACGTTTGGAAAACCGTCGGCAAGGTGCCGCCATTAAACTTGCTCATGATCGTCGTGGTGTCGTAGGTATACGGATCCGCGATGATCGTGTATTCGGGATTCTCCGCCTCGAACGCCTCTTTCCAGAGGTTGTACATGGCGACTTCCCGGGTTTCGGTCGGTTCCGGCCAGAAACCGATGCGTAGCTTAATCTTGTCTCCGCCGCCCCCGCCGCAAGCGGAAAGTAGCATCGCGCCAAGCGGAAGGACGAACGCGCCAAAGGTTTTGTTCTTCATGGGATGACCTCCAAAAGTGCCCCTAGGAAGGCAAGACGCCCTCCTAGGGGATAGTATCGACTAGAACTCCACCGAAAGGGAATACGAAGGAGCGACGTCGTCGTAAGAAGCGGCGATCGGATCGATGTGGAGAGCGCCCTCGACGCCGCCGGCATCGCCGCCGAAGTGCCAGTGCATGTGGCCGGCGAAAGAGGCGAATCCGCTCGCGGCGAGGTCAACCGTCACGTGGAGGGATTCGGGAATCGGGTCGGAAGCGAGGAGGCGGGTGCCGTCATCCTTGAGGACGACGAGGCCGTTGTTGAGGAAGATGGTCGCGACATCAGCGACTTCGACGCGCCAGGACATGAGCGTGAGTTTGCCATCGCCATGAAGCGTGGTCGAGACCTTGCTCGCGCCATAGGTGTTATATCCGCCGTAATAGTAGGCGTAATCGGTGTTGCTGACGTTCACGTCGCCGCCATCGCCACGGACCACATAGCCCTTCTTGGCATCGATGGTCTTGACGAAGTGGAGGGTACCAGCGGGAACGCCTTCGAGTGCGCCAGCGTGGATGTGGACGTCCGCGCTATCGACGACGGTATATCCATTCTCCGCGAAATCGAGGTAATAGGTGACCTCGGTTTCGGGGACGGGGGCAGAGGTATCGACTTTCGTGCCGTTCTCGTTGCGGAGGACGAGGCCGTCTTTGACCCAAACGGTCGTGCCGTTATATTCGACGCGGACAGAGCCAAGGGTCGCGGTGCCGTCGCCTCTGAGGGTGAGGCCGAGAATGCCGGTCGTGCACTTGCCGCCCCAGTTGTACTGGTAGTCGCCGGCGGAGAGGACATCCTTGTCGATCGTGGCGAGATCGGCGGCCCCATAGAAGCCGTCGAGTTTGTTGGCGAAGAAGATCTTGTCGATGTAAAGCGGGCCAGCGCCGGTGTAGTAGATGTTCATGATGTCGCTGAACTCGACGCCGGTGGCTTTCTTGTCGACGATGAGCCACATATAGCCGTCCTTGACGTATTCGTAGGTGGACGGATCCTCGGGGATCGAGGAGAGGCCGGCGCCGGCTTTCCAGTTGTTCGCGTAGGCGACATCGCTCGAGCCAAACTTAACGCGGAAGTCGTTGAGGCTCGCGCCTTCGCCGAGTTTGACAGAGAAGACGGCATAGTCATAAGCCGCGCCGTTGTTCTTCGAGACGACGGTGAGGTTCGTGTAGGCTTCCTGAGCAGCGAGGGTCAAGACACCGTCCGCGATCGAAATCTTATCCGCGCCGGCATAGGCAAGGCGGGTGACGAGTTCTTCATTGTCTGCGAAGATCGGGTCCGCACAGGCGTTATCCCAATTATCGGTGAAGGAAGACTGGGCGGTCGTGAAGCTGTCTGCCATCGCGGCGCCTTGCATCGCGAGGGTCGGATAGCCCGCGGCGACGACTTCCTTGAGGGAAGAAGAATAGACGGCGGCGACATAAAGGCCGGTGGAGGAAGTGATCGAATAGCCCTTCACGCCTTCCAGGGCGATGCCGGAAGCGACGAGGTCGATCGCGATGGGGTGATAGGCGCCCGTCGCGGCAGCGGAAAGCGCGACGCCTTCGCTCGCTTTGAGGTTCGCCCATTCGACATAAGTGCCGACGCCGGCTTCGGTGACCGGGGCGATCTTCGCGCCGGAAGAATCGCCGGCGACATCAAGGACGAGGTGGGTATAGCCGGAAAGATCCGCGGTGGTCGGGGTGGCATAGCTGCCGAGCTTCGCGCCTTTGCGGAGCAAGACGCCCGTGGAATCGCGCCAATAGCATTCGCCGTTGGCTTTGTTCACGGCGTCGCGATCGAAATCATCGATTTTGCCGATGTCGGCGCCTTTGGTCGTGAAGACTTTGGTGATTTCGAGTTCGCCAGAAACCTCGCCGTCAAGGGCAACGAGATGGAAGCCGATGATGTTCTCGAGGACTTTGAGATCCGTCCCTTCATAGACGGTGTTCTCATCGTCAATGGACATGTTGGGGGAGATGACGATGTCCTGATATTCGCCCGTGAGTTCCGGCAAATCCTCGCCGTCGGGGTTTTTCGCGTCGACGAGTTTCAAGGTGTAGAGATCCTTGTCGTTCGGGCAGCGGAGCTTGATGGCGAGGTTCGCGAGGCTGACTTTGCCCGAAGCCACCCTCATGCGGAACCCGATGCCGTCAAACGAAGCGAAACCGCCGTCTCTCGCGGTCTTGTAAATCGACGCGTCGGGGGAGTTCGGGAAATCCCCGTTGGCGGAGTCGACGAGAACGCGAAGGGTCGGGGCGTTGATTTCCGAAGCGACGCCGTTGGTGGTCTCGCCCGAGAAGTCATCGTGCATCAAGTCGAACTTGTCGTCATAGGCGCGTTCGATCGTGCCTTCGGCCAGATCCTTGGTGTAGGGAGCTTGGTGCTCGATCGGGTCCACGGAGTCGGAAGAAGAGGGGGTGGGTTCTTCGGTCGAGGAGGACGGAGTCGGCTCGACGGTCGAAGTGGATGAGGGTTCCTCCGGTTCGGATTCTGACGATGCCGGACCGCCGCAAGCGGCCAACAGGCCAGCCGCCGCTAGAACGAGGAGGACAACATTAGCTTTTTTCATGGATACCTTCCTTTCGTAATGTTGATTTTTATTTGGTTCCATAGACACTCACTTCGGATAGCTGGGCGGCATATCCTCCGGAGATATCGTTGGAACGGATAACCAGTTTCAAGAAGCGGCACGCAAAGGCGGGGTCGAAGGAGAGGAGGACCCGGTTGCCGCTATTGGGATTGAACTCGTAAGGAGCGCTCGGCTTCACGACTTCAAAGGCGGGGGAAGACAAAGAGGAATAGGATTGGTTGGTCGCGCAGGAGGAAACCTCGATTTCCTGCGTTCTCGTGACCCATGCTTGCGAGGGCGGGAGGCTTAGGACG
>JAEDJP010000107.1 GCA_016296285.1 Bacilli bacterium | reverse complement strand
GCTATCTAGGCCCATTTGACGGACACAACGAGAAAGGCCTCGAAAAGGCCCTTAACAAGGCTAGAAGAATCGACGGGCCGGTCATTCTCCACGTGAAAACAATCAAAGGGAAGGGCTATGAGCCCGCAGAAAACGATCGGATCGGAATGTGGCACGGCGTGAGTCCTTTCGACATCGAAACCGGTAAATTTCTCGAAAATGACGAAGGATCCGTTTCTTGGTCTCGCGTCTATTCGAATCTCCTCGAAAAGAAGATGGAAGAAAACGCAAAGCTTGTGCTGATTTCGGCCGGAACGTTCACCGGGAGCGACTTTGGCTCTGCTTTCTCAAGATTCCCAGACCGTTGCATCGACTTTGGGATTTCCGAGGAACATGGAGCAACTTTTTCAGGGGCACTTTCCCTCAACGGTTTCCATCCCGTTTATAGCATTTACTCGACCTTCCTGCAAAGAGCCTACGATGAGATTTCCCATGATTGCTCTCGCATGGGGGCCAACGTGACGTTGCTCATCGACCGGGCCGGGCTTGTTGAGAAAAACGGGCCGACCCACCAGGGGATTTACGACGAAGGATTCCTTCGTTCTATTCCCGGAGTCACTTTGGGCATGGCTTCTTGCCCGGCGGAAGCGGAATTTTTGTTCGATCAATCCATCAAACGCGGGGGTGTCTTCGGACTCCGAGTGCCAAAAGAGACGATTTCCGCGAAACGCGAAGAAAACTTGGCCCAAGCCTTTAGCGAAGACGGCCTTTTGACCCTAAGAGCTGGGGATCCGAACGGCCTAGCGATCGTGTCCATCGGGCCCATTGCCCGAGAGATCGGCCGGTTGCTTGAAATCGATAACCTCGACGTTTCCCTTTTTTGCCCGCTGATTTACCTTCCTATCCCCTCCAAACTGCTTCAGAGCTTGCTTTCTTTCAATCACATCATCGTTCACGACGCCTATTCGACGCGGACGGGATTCGTGGATGCCCTCCTTTCTTCCCTTTTGGAGGAGGGATTCGACGGATCCGTCACGGTTCGGGCGATCCCGAACGCATTTATTAATTCCCCTTCGAAAGCCGAAGTCCTGGAGAGCAACCGCCTCACGGCCTCCGACATAATCGAAGAAGCGAAAGCCTTGCTTGAAAAAGGCCAGAATTAACAAGTAGCCATCATTTCATTAAAATGATGCTATGAGCAAAGTGCTTCTCCATATCGATTTGAACGCATTCTTTGCCACGGCAGAGGAATTGCGCCATCCCGAATTGAGAGGGAAACCTTTGGCAATCGGCGGCGACGGCCGAAGCGGCATCGTTTCTACCGCGAATTACGTCGCCCGCAAATTTGGTGTGCATAGCGGCCAACCCACGTTTCAGGCGCGATCCCTCTGCAAGAACCTCGAGCTTTTGCCGCCCGATTTTGACTACTATCGAATGATGAGCCATTCGTTTTTCGGCCGATTAAAAGAAGTTTTCCCGATTCTTGAGATGGCTTCCATCGACGAAGCCTATTGCGACGCGACCGAGGTTTTGTCCAAAAAGCCGGACCCCATTTCCTTTCTGAGATCTTTGCAAAACTACCTGCTTGAAGAAACCGGGCTCTCCTGTTCCATCGGGGTAGGCTTGACGCGTTGGCTCGCCAAAATGGGAAGCGACTTAAAAAAGCCTCTCGGGCTCACCGTCATTCGGAAAAAAGATGTCGCACGACTTCTTTATCCCGTTCCCATCGAATCTTTTTGGGGAATCGGGAAGCAAACGAGCCCTAACCTAAGGTCTTGCGGAATTCTTACAATCGGCGATTTGGCCAAAGCCATCCAAGATGACCGATCAGACGTCAAGAATACCTTGGGAAAGTTCTTTGATACCGCCAAGGCGTGGCTTGAGGGAAAGGGGGACGACAACGTCTACCTGCAAGAGGCCGACCAAAAAAGCATCTCGATGACCGAAACCCTCGACAAGGACATCCTCTCCTTCGAGGAGGGGTCGCAAACCCTAAGACGCATCGTTTCCGAGGTTTGCGAGAAGGCGAGCCTCGCCAAGAAAGTCGGCTCAACCGCCTCGGTCATCCTGAAAGATTCCTCTTTCCGTCTTCACCAACGATCCGTCTCCTTCGATCCGCCGACGAACTCCGCTTCTCGCCTTTGGCCCATTGCCTCAGAACTTGCCACCGAGCTTTTCGCGAAGCTTCCCGGGATGCCGATGCGTTTGATCGGCTTCGCCCTTTCCAAACTCGAGGATTTGTCGCGCCAAACCGTCCAAATGAATTTCTGGAACGTTGAGGAATACGAGGAACTCGACAAAACGAAGCTCCTGATCAACGATTTGAACCGGAAGAAGAAAAGCAAGGATCCCTTGTTCAAGCGCGCGAGCGAAGCCCCGAAGAAAGGGGGAAGCCAAAATGCGGATTGAAGAAGCCCTGACCCTTTATGAGGATTCCTTGCTCGCGGCCAAGGGACTTTCCGTCAAAACGGTCGAGGACTACAAGGAAGACATCCGCCTCTTTCTTCGGCATTTTTCCGATTTGAAGGATACGGACGACCTTCGGCCGACCGATATCGAGGCCTTTCTCGAAAGCCAAGCGGACCAGGAGAAGTCGCAGGCGACGTTGGCGAGAAGGCAAAGCACCCTCATCGGTTTCTATCGTTTCCTCGCCCGGCGCGGCATCACCCATTTCGACCTCGAAGACACGCCGCGCATCAAGCAGGAGAAGCGCCTTCCCGTCGTTTTGACGTTCGAGGAAATCGAGGATCTTTTGGACCAGCCGGATCTATCCAGCCTTTCCGGGTTGCGCGACAAGGCAATGCTCGAGACCATGTACGCGACCGGTTTGCGCGTCAGCGAGCTTTGCGCCTTGCCCTTAAGCGCCATCCACGAGGAGCCAGGCATCATCGTGGTCCGACATGGCAAGGGGAATAAGCAACGCACGGTCCCGATCGGTGAATTCGCGCTTGGTTATCTTAGAGATTACCTGACACAAGCCCGGCCCGTTTTCACCAAAAAATCCGTGAAAAAGCCCAAGGAAACCTTCCTCAACGCCCATGGCCAGCCCATTTCGCGTCAATATTTCTTTCTGGCCGTCAAAAAATACGCCGAGATGGCGGGAATCGATAAAGACGTTTCTCCACATACGCTCCGCCATTGTTTCGCCACCCATCTTCTCGAGGGCGGAGCCGAACTACGGGCCGTCCAGGAAATGCTTGGCCACACCCATCTCTCGACGACTGAGATTTACACGCACGTTTCGGAACGCAGGATCATGTCCGCCTACGCAAAATACGCGAACCGGAAGTGATAATCGGTTATAATGGGAGCAATATGAAAAAAGAACATTCCTTCCAACGCATCTTCCTGATCGTCGCGGATTCCGCGGGCATCGGGGAAGAACCGGACGCCGCCCGTTTTGGGGACGTTGGCTCCGATACCTTCGGCCACATCGCAAAAGCGATGGGCGGCCTTTCGCTTCCCCACCTCGCTTCCCTCGGCCTTGGGGAGCTCGATGACATCCAAGGCCTCCCCGCCGTCCACGATCACCCGCATTCCTATTCCCTCCGGCTTCGCGAGACCTCCAACGGCAAAGACACCATGACGGGGCATTGGGAAATGATGGGGGTCAACACCCAAAAGCCCTTCCTCACGTTTACCGATGCCGGGTTCCCGGAAGCCTTGATCCGCGAACTCGAGGAGAACACCGGGCACAAGGTCATCGGCAATTGTGCCGCGAGCGGGACCGAAATCCTCGTCCGGCTCGGAGAAGAACAGATGCGGGAAAATTCCCTCATCGTCTACACTTCCGCCGACAGCGTCCTCCAAATCGCCGCCCATGAGGAAGTGACGGGGCTCGAAGAACTCTATCGTTGCTGCGAGATCGCCCGCGAGCTTTGCATGCGGCCTGAATACCGCGTCGGCAGGGTCATCGCCCGCCCTTATGTCGGGACCTGCGCCGCGGATTTCCGCAGGGTCGGGGCCCATCGTCACGATTATGCCCTATCCCCGTCGGAAGACACCGCGATGGACATTCTCAAAAACGCGGGCTTCACCGTCAGTTGCATCGGGAAGATCTCCGACATCTTCAACGGCAAAGGCGTCACGAGAACCATCCACACGAAAAGCAACGAGGATGGCATGGACCAGACGATCGATCAAGTCAAGAACTTGCCTTTCCA
>JAEDJP010000106.1 GCA_016296285.1 Bacilli bacterium | reverse complement strand
GGAAATTCGTTATCAAGCCCAAAAAGAAGTAGAAACAAATTACCTTATAATGACACACCGAGTTTCGCCCTTTTGTCGCGCCTCGCCATCGTTTCCCTTCCGCGGGAGGGGAAAGCGGTTATACTTAAGGTATAAAAGGAGGCGCGCCCATGTGCACCGGAATCTACTATCGCGGCAAACATCCCTACTTCGGGAGGAACCTCGATTACGAATTCTCCTACGGGGAATCCGTCGTGTTGCTCCCGCGCAACCACCCGATTTCCTTTCGCCACGTCCAAGGCCTAAAACGCCATTACGCCATCCTCGGCATGGCCCATCTTGCCGGGGAAACCCCTCTTTTCTACGACGCGATGAACGAGGCGGGCCTCGCGATCGCCGGCCTCAATTTCGTCGGGAACGCCCATTACTATCCCCTTCAGCAAGGCCGGGAGAACGTCGCGAGCTTCGAGCTCATCCCCTATCTCCTTGGCCAGGCCAGGACGGTCGACGACGTCCTCCGCCTCCTCGCCGTCATGAACGTGTCCAATGACCGCTTCTCGGAGGAATACCCCGTCAGCGAGCTGCATTGGATCGTCGCGGACAAAACGCGCTGCATCGTCATCGAGACCCTCCAAAATGGCATGCGGGTGCACGAGAATCCCGTCGGGGTCCTCGCGAACAATCCCCCGTTCGACGCCCAAATGCTCCGCCTAAGCGACTTCATGGCCCTCTCGCCCAAAAACCCCACGCAAGGATTCGGGACGAACATCCCCTTCCAAGCCTATAGCAGGGGGATGGGGGCCCTCGGCCTCCCCGGGGACCTCTCGAGTTCCTCCCGCTTCGTGCGCGCCGCCTGGGTGAGCGCGAACGCCCCCAAAGACGGGGATCTCTCCGATTTCTTCCATCTGCTCACGGCCGTCGAGCAGCAGAAGGGCTGCTGCGAGGTCGCCCCGGGCAAATACGAATACACGATCTATTCCTCTTGCTGCGATCTCGAGGAGAAGAGCTATTCCTACGTCACCTACGGCAACCGCCAGATAACCAAGGTGAAGATGGAGGAATCCGCCCTCGAGGGGCAAACCCTCCTCGTCTATCCCCTCATCGAGGGGGAACGCATCCTCGAAGCGAGGCATTGAAGCTCGATGCATGGGGTCCCGGATTGCGATAAGGGGCCCCTTTTCCATTCGCGGAAGCGGTTTCAATCCCTTATATCGGTAATCTTTTACCTGAAGGATTGACCCTAGGTCATAGACCCCTAAAATCTTCGTGGCCGACCCGTTCTCGGGAAGGCATCCAGGCATAAGGAAAAGGAGGATTCGCGCGATGGTACGCAAGTGGGCTCGAGAGGAGAAGAACCGCGACGAATGACGGGGGATGACGCCGCCATGCCCTTCCCGCGGGCAGGCGTGCTCTATTTTGCTTCCCGGCGTTATCCGTTATAATGTTTCTAACTTTAGATAGCGGTCCGCGCCCAAAAGGAAACGTGAATTCCAAGAAGCGTCGGACGCGAAAACAATGGAGGTGTTGGGCTGCCTCGGATCGATGCAAAGACCGGGGGACGCCAACAAGAAAACGGATGGACGAACGTATCGAAATCGCGATCTGCGTCGGCAGCTCTTGCCACTTGAATGGCTCGAAGCCCGTGATGGACGCCATCAAGGCGGAAATGGAGAAGCGCGGCCTCAAGGACGCCATCGCCCTCAAGGCGGCCTTCTGCCTTGGCTGCTGCGCGAGCCAGGGCATCGGGGTCAAGGTCAACGGCAAGGTCGTCGCCGGCCTCACCCCGGAGAAGGTGCCCGCCTTCTTCGACGAGGAAATCGCCCCTCTTCTTCACGACTAAGGACGGCCGCGGGCTTTCCCCGCGACCGTTTCTCGCTCTCGCGCGCGACTCCGCGCGGAAAGGATGCTCATGATTAGCCCTTTGATCTCGAAAAAGAACGATTGCCGCTCGTGCTACAAGTGCATTCGCGCCTGCCCGACGAAATCGATCACCTTCCACGACAACCAAGCCTCGATCCTCCCGGATGAGTGCATCCTTTGCGGCCGCTGCTACGTCACCTGCCCCCAAGGGTGCAAGGTCATCCGCTCCGACAAGGACAGGGCTTTGGCCTTGCTCCAAGCGGGGAACTGCTTCGTTTCCCTCGCCCCGAGCTACGTCGCCGCGTTCCCCGGGACGACCATCGAGACGATGACCGAGGCCTTGCTTGCCCTCGGCGCCGCCGGGGTCGAGGAGACCGCGATCGGGGCAACCCTCGTCAAGAAAGCCTATGACGCGATGCTCGAGAAGGCGGAAGGGGCGCCCATCCTCTCGACGTGCTGCCCCGCGATCAACGAGCTCGTGCGCAAATACTATCCCGAATGCGCGCCCTATCTTGCCCCGGTCCTCTCCCCGATGCTCGCCCACGGCAAGGACCTCAAGGAACGCCACCCCGGGTGCGCGGTCCTCTTCGTCGGCCCTTGCATCGCCAAAAAGGGCGAGGGGGACAAGCATCCCGACCTCGTCGACTGCGTCCTCACTTTCGACGAGCTCATCGCCTTGCTCGAGGACAAGGGCATCGAGCCCAGGAAAGAAACGAACCCGTCGTTCGGGGAAGAAACGAAAGCCCGCCTCTTCCCGACCGAGGGAGGCATCATCGCCACGATGGAAAGGAAGAACGCCTCCTACGAATACGTCTCCCTCTCCGGCATGGAGGAATGCATGGGGGCCTTGCAGGATCTTTCCTCGGGGACGATCCACCACGGCTTCTTCGAATTGAGCGCCTGCGAAGGCAGCTGCATCAACGGGCCGGTCGTCGCGAGCAAGAACACCCTCAAGACCTTGATGCGCGTCCGCTCCTCCGCCGGGAAGAAGGACTTCAAGGTCCGTCCCCATACCCTCGAAAGCCTCGCCGTCCCGATGGATCCCTACATGCGCCGGGAAGAGGTCTTCACCGAGAAGGAAATCGCCCGCGTCCTAAGCGATATGGGCAAGCGTTCCAAGAAGGACGAGCTCAATTGCTCTTCCTGCGGTTACGCGACGTGCCGCGAGAAAGCCAAGGCGGTCCTCCAAGGCAAGGCCACGGTCTCGATGTGCCTCCCCTTCCTAATGGAAAAGGCCACGAGTTTCTCCAACGACGTCATCGAGCATTCCCCGAACGCCATCGTCGTCGTCGACGAATCCCTCAACATCCAACTCGCGAACCCCGTGTTCGCGGAGATCGTCGGGCATTCGCCCCAGGACCTCATCGGCACGAGCATCGCGGATGTTCTCGACCCCACCTTGTTCCTCGAGGCTCTCGATGGGCGCAACTGCTTCGGCAGGCACATCGCCCTCGACCGCTATTCCCTCTACGTCGAGGCGACGGTCCGCCACGACGAGACCTACCATATCGTGACCGGCACCTTCCGCGACCGCACCCAGACGGTCCTCGACATGCGCCGCCGCAAGGAAAGCGCGGAAGAGGCCTCGAAAGTGACCCGCGAAGTCATCGAGAAGAACATGCGCGCGGTCCAGGAAATCGCGGAACTCCTCGGCCAAAGCGCCGCGGAAACCAAGGTCGCCCTCACGCGCCTCCAAAGCGTCCTGACGGACGATGGCAAGAACCATGGCAAGTGATGTCACGATGCTCGAGCACGGCTTCCTCTCCATCAACCACCTCGGGGAGGAGCTTTGCGGGGACCACGTCCAGGTGTCGAAGGACAAAGACGGCGCGACCACCTTCGTCTTGGCCGACGGCATCGGGAGCGGCGTCGTCGCCTCGATCCTCAGCACCCTCGCCTCGACGATGCTCTGCACGATGATCGAGCGCGGACTTTCCATCGAGGAAGGGGTCGACGCCCTCGTCAAGTGCCTGCCCGCGGCCAAGGATCGCGGCAACGTCGCCTACAGCACCTTCACGATTTGCCGCGTGGAGAAGGACTATAGCGCCGTCATCTACAACTTCGACAATCCCGAGCCCGTCTTCCTGCGCGGGGGCAAGGAAATGCGCCTGCGTTACGTCCCGAGCCTCATCGCGGACCGCAAGATCTACCGCGCCGAGGTCTACTTCGACGTCGGGGACGAGCTCGTCCTCTTCACCGATGGGGCGGTCCACGCCGGCATCGGTGAAACCCTCAATTTCGGCTGGGAACGCGAGGAGATCGTCGCCTATCTCGAAGCCCTCGCGAACCCGACCCTCTCGGCGAAAAACCTCGCGACGTACCTCGTCGACCAATGCGACATCCTCTATAACCGGCGCCCCGGGGACGACA
>JAEDJP010000105.1 GCA_016296285.1 Bacilli bacterium | reverse complement strand
TCGACGCGGATCATCGTGTCTTTCCAGTAGCCGAATCGCACGATGTCATTCGCGTATTCATCCGCGAGATTGATGCCACCCGTGTATGCGTATTTGTGATCGACGATGGCGATTTTGCGGTGATCGCGGTTGTTGTAGACCCCCGCGAGAATCAAGTTCACCTTGTTGAAGGCATAGGCGTGGATCCCTTGTTCCCTCAGTTTCTTGCCGAACCTGCCCGAAAGGGTGGTAAGGCAGCCGATGTCATCGAACAAGAGGCGGACGTCCACCCCTTCTTTGGCTTTCGCGAGGAGGATCTCGAGAATCGCGTCCCATTCCTTGCCTTCCGCGATGATGAAGAATTCGAGATAGATGAATTCCTTCGCGGTTTTGAGCTTCTCGAGGAAATCGGGGAAGAATTCCTCGCCGGTCCTGAAATAGGTGACGCGGTTGTTCGGGAAATCGCAGAAATCGGTGGATGCCTCAAGCATGGCAAGGGGCTCGGCGTAAGGGTCGGTCGAGGCCATCTCCTTGGCCTTTCCCTTGGGGAAATACGGCAAGTAGCGCGAGCGGATGTCCTGAAGGAACGCCCGGACTTTCTTCGGCAGGCTCCGTTGACGGAAGACGAGGTAAAGGATGACCCCGACGAAGGGAAGGGTGAGCAAAACGACGAGCCAAGGGATCTTGAACTCGGGATCGCTATGAACGTAAAGAAGGTGGAGGATCGCGATGCCGTCGAGAACGAAGACCACAATCGAGAGAATCGCAAAAAAGAGACCCCTGTCTCTCATTCCTTCTGCGACGATCCCGAGGGCGATGATCGCGACGACTTCCAAAACGAGCAAGAAAGCGACGATGATCCTTCGGTTAAATCGTTTGATGACGCGCCCCTTCTTCTTTGCCATAGGCCTAGTTTAACGCGGGGAGGCGCGCAAAACTAGCGAGATGGCTCGCAAGGGGATTCTAAGCCAAGAAAGTCACTGCTTTCTGCGCGAGACAAGCAAGAGCCCGAAGATCCCCGCGACCCCAAGAAGGGCGAGGAGGGCAAGGAGGGCGAAAGAGGATTCAGATTGTTCTTTCGGGAGCGCCAAGGAAACGACGGAAAGGTTCGTGTCGATATGCTGACCACGCGCGGCAAGCCAAGCAGAGAAGCGAGCCCTCGCGGAAGCAAGGACATAATCGCTTGAGGAAGCGAAGCGTTCTTTCTCGGCATCGGGCAAGGCGTTATAAATCGCGATGGCTTGGTCAAGTTTGAAAGAGCATTGGCCTTCGATGTCCTCGAACATGAGGTAATGGGCGAGGTTCTCCGCGGTTTCTTCCACGCGGAAGACAAAGGCGATCGAGACGATGTTCGTGTAAGAGGAAAGGGTCATGCCTTCATAAGTGAGGCGGAAATAACGATATCCCCCTTCGGACAAGGTCGCCTCGGAATAATCGACGTAGGTCGTCCCGTCTTGGGAAACAAGAAGGTTCCCTTTCGGGGAAGAGGAGGAATAGGACACGGCGATGGAAGAAAGATCCTTCGGGAACGGGGTCGAGGATTCGAGTTTGCCGGCGCTTGATTTCCCGAAGGAGATCGTCGAGGCGTTATAAACATATCCGTTTGCATAGGCAAGAGTCGCATCTCCGAAAGCGAAGGTCCCGGAAGAGGCGCTCGAGGACGAGGTTGGCCAAGAGGCGCAGTCGCTTGCGGTGAGCGTCTTGGTCTCCCCGACGGGTTCGACGTAGGCGGGGCGGCTCACCGAAAGGGTGACTTCGGTCGAAAGGTCGTCTTTCGTGACGGGGAACGTCAAAGAGGTCGCCGAACCACCCGGGGCCACTTCTTCGTAGGTGAAGCGGTGACCGATTGCCGGGGAAGCGAAATCCGCGACATCCTTGCCGTCTTGGTCGACGACTTTGATGTCGGAAGCCGTGACGACGTCCCCAACCTCGAAGGCGCGGTTCGCGGTGGCGGAAATCGAGGGGGCCACATCCGAGGCATAATCGATGGTGATCGACGTGAGATAAAGCGCGCCCGAGTTCGAGCGGAGCCCGATATAGGGGTAATCGCCCGTGAGATCAAGGCTTGTGGAAGTGCCGCAAACGATGCTTCCGAGTTTTGTTCCCTGAGTCGAAGAAGCATACAAATCCGTGGGGGACGTATAGGCGTTTTTCGATCCATAGATATCAATGGTCCTGCCGCTGGAGGTCGAGGAATTCCATTCGACGGAAATCTTGACCGGGGTTTTGGAAAGGGACGTTTTCACGATGCCGGAATTGCTATTCGTGGTCCGCAGCTGGATGCTGGAATTCCCGCCCGCGGATTGTCCAACATAAGTAACCCCAGATTCCGTGACGTTGGTCCACGCGGAATAAGAAGTCCCCGTGACACCCGTGAAAGCGCGGTCGAGCGTATCGGAATTCGAAGCCGATGGGGCATCCGCTTCAAGGACCGTGACGAGGCAAGTTGCTTCAAGGGTTGTTCCCCCGCTTTGATAGGTGGCGGTCAGGGTCGCGCTCCCGGCCTTTAAGGCGGTCAAGGTCACCGAGGTGCCGGAAGTCGAGGAAAGGCCAACGACGGTCGCATCGTCCACGGACCAAGTCGAGGAAAGATTCGCAGACAAGGAGGCGCTAGAACCAACCTGCAAGGAAAGGGAGGAATCCGAGAGCCTTAATGTTGGCGAAGAAGCGGAAAACGAATAGATGGGGTCGCTATTTGGGGAAGCAGAAAGACCGGTGTCCGTATAAGTCATGTCCTCCGCGGGGGAACCATAGACGATATCCGCCCAAGAGGGGAAGTCGATGAAGGGGTTGCGGTTGTTCGTGAAATTCTTGTAGAGGAGGTTGTTGCGGTGGATCTCATAATCGTCGACCGGGTCGGCGTGATGCCATTCAAGAAGGTCGTGCAGAACGCCGAGGGAGAAGGCGTCGCTCGCGGTCGAGGAGCCCGTGCGCGTATTCTCGAAAAGAGAATCCGAGAGGGTCAGGTTCGGGTTGCTCGAATCGATGCCATCGGAATCGCTGCCGGAGAGGTAGTTATAACGCGCGACCATGTAGAAAACCGCGCGGGCGATATCGCCCTTGTCCGAATCTTGGGGCTCGAAGACGGTGCCGGAGCCAAGGGACTCGCTCGTGCCAAGGAGGTTGCCGGTCAAATATGAATAGGCGTTGCCGCAATCGGTGTAGCTTTTGGAGACATCGACGTTGCCGTAGAAATAATTGGAATGCTTGTTGTTCGCATACCCGTTCCCTGCCATGAGATGCATGGGGTCGCCGCGCGCCCCGTAATCCCCCGCGTTGTCGCTCCCGTCGAAGCCATGGGATTTCGGCCAAACATGCTCGCGGTTGATGCCCCAGTTCGTTTGGGTGTGATCCCCGAATGCCTTGGCTTCGTTCGCCACTTCGCGATTCGTGTAAAGGGAATGGACGTACGGATTGTCGTAGGACTCCCCATACACATATCCCGTGATGATGTTCGTGGAAGGATTATAGGTTCCCGAGGTAATCGCGGAGGCGGGGGAAAGATCCCAATCGCGATCTGCAATCGCATAGAGTTTCCAAATGTTGGCGCCACCGGAATCGTAGGAATAGTACTTTTGGCCCGTCTTCAAGACTTCCTTAAGATTCTTGAGGAGATTCGTCCCCTTTCTTTCGGAAGCAGAAAGGCTTGAAAGGGACGAATAATAGGAACGGACTTCTTCTTCCGTGCAGTCGTTCAGGTCGATGGTCGACGGAAGCGAGGACCCCGTGTATGCGTTTTTCGGGTTTTTGACGTCGGTTAGAGACGTCCCGCACGATCCCAAGACAAGAAGGGATAAGAGCAAAAAGAGGACGTTTTTCATCGGTTAACATTACATAAATATGATTTTTTCTTCAAGAAAAAACGCCCACCTTAAACGATGGGCGTCTTATGGGAATACGAGGATTAAATCGCGGCGAACGACGCGTGATAGATGTCCGCGACGCTTGCGACTTGGATCGTGTAAGTGCCGGCCTCGGGCAAGGCGACGGAACCGGTCGTGAAGACCTTGGAACCGGCGTTGACGTTGACGAACTCCATCGGATCGCCGACGGGGGCCTCTCCGTTGAGAACCGTCAAGGTCGCGTTGGTGTAAGTGTCGTCCGCGTTCTTGGCAGCGCGGCCCGTGCCGAGGATCGTGAGGACGCCGGCATCGGAAGCGACGAAGGTGAAGGACGAATCCGTGATTTCGATGCAGTTGTAGAGGGCGACGCCGTTATCCTTGATGGAGCCGTAATAGCGG
>JAEDJP010000104.1 GCA_016296285.1 Bacilli bacterium | reverse complement strand
TGTCAACAACCCCAACTACAAAGAAGAAGGCAAGGAGAACTTCAATCTCAACGACTACGACACGATCACCTGGGTCCGCAACGGCGACGTCTCGGAAGTTGTCGAAGCCATCACGACGTACTACATCAAAGGCTCCGGCGTTACCAAGTGGAGCGATGTCTATAACGCCCATACCCGCATGGCATCCGCGGATGGCACCCACACCCTTTCTATCTACCTGAAGCAAAACGAGGAATTCCTCTTCACTTCCACCTCCACGGTCGGCGACAAGGTGACGACGGGCACGGAATATCTCCGTTACTCGAACCTCGACGAAGCCTCGAAAGCCGTCCTTGATGCGACCGCGTCTTACAACATGGTCGCCAAAGCCTCCGGCACTTACACCTTCACTTATGCCGAGAGCAGCAAGGTCCTCTCCGCGGCCTTCGTCGCCGGCGAGATGACCCCGACCGATTATTACATCGACGGGACTTTCGGCGAGACGGAATGGAACGGCTATTGCTTCAATGAGGCCTACATGCTCAAAAACGAAGGGGACAGTGATGTCTATTCCATCAGCAATGTCGCCCTCAAAGCGGATTCGCAGTTCATCCTTCAAGCCTTTAAGGCGGGTTCCACGGAACGCGGCGAATGGGGCACCGAGGGATATAACGGCCTCGGCTCTTACAACTTCACATACCTCGTGAATCCGGGCGAAAGCTTCTCTGCCGTCGGCGGGGGCAACAACAACATCAAGGTCTTGGCTGCCGGCAATTACGATGTTAGCTTCGATGCTTACGCCAAACAAATCACCGTCAAGGCTCACGTGGAAGAAGAACTCCCCCTCGACGTTTACGTGAAAGGGACGATGACCGGTTGGAAAGTCCTCTTCGACGATCCCAATTGGAAACTGACCCAAAACGCCACCAACAAAGACCAATACGAAGTCACCGTCGCCCTTGAGGTGAACGCCGAACTTGGCCTCGCCGTCTACGAATCTGGGGTGACCGAGGGCTATGGTTCCTGGGTCGGCAAAGATAACCTTGGCACCACGGGTGACCGGAATGAGAAATTCGATGTGACGGGATACAACATCAAATGCACGGAGGCTGCCTCCTACCGCATTGTCTATGATGCCGCCGCCTCGACGATCGATTTCTTCGCCGCTTAACGAAAAAGGGCGCCCGCTTCCATAGGCGGGCGCCCATTCATCCATTCTCAGATTTCAAAGGAATGGACATCGAAGACGTTTTTCGAGAGGGCGTCCTCGATGCATTGATAGACTTTCTCGATTTTGCGGTGCGGCAAGGTGGAATCGTAGAGCACCTCGGTCCCTTGCTTTGCCGAGAAATAATCGCGGATGACCTTGCTGTCGGTCGCGATGTTCTTCGATTGGACGAACGCGAGATCCTCGACCTTGCTCACGAGGACGACGCTTGGGAAGACCGCTTGCATCCGGGCGATAAGCTCGACGGAGGAGGGCCTCAATCCCACGAACGTGTAATCCGCAAACGCGGCGTCTGCCTCGGTTTTGATTCGCGCATAGTCCGTGGTAACCTGAAAGAACAAGGGGTCATCAACCACGGTGTCGAGGGCGATAAGCGGGATGAAGTTTCCTTTGCCGATCGCATGGAAATCCTCTTTGGAAAGGTTGATGGCAAGAAGGGCGTCCGCCCCGACGTTTTGCCGGAAGGCCTTGCGCCCATAGAAGACGGAAAGGTTCCGCTCGAAGAAGAATTCGGAAGCGCAATCAAGGATTTGCAGGTATTCGAGACGATTCAAGTACTTCGAAGTCTCGTCCGTGAAGACCGCGACAAGGCGATGTTGGGGGAGGGTTCGAAGGTTCTTCGCGATCACGCTCGGCTTGTAGTTGAGCATGTTGACGACGTGGAGGATCTTCCTTCGGGTTTCTTCGCTGATGCTTTGCCCTTCCTTGTCGTTGATGACATAGGAAACCGTCGCCGTCGAAACGCTGCACTGCTTGGCGATATCCTTGATGGTCACCCGATTGCTCATGTTCAAAATGTTATCGCAGAAGGGTGAAACGAGGCAAATGGAAAGGAGAGTTATGAACGAACACGCATTGTTCCACCGACCGGAGTCGGAATATGCATATGCGATTTCGCAAAACGAAGTGACGTTGCGGCTTCGCCTTGATCGAGGGGATGCCATCGATGCCGTCTATGTCGTTTACGGCGGGAAATACGAGTTTTACGGGAAACAGTCTCGCCAAGCGATGGAACTCCGTTTCGTCGACCGTCTTTTTGCCTATTACGAGACGACCCTTCGCCTGAAGGATGTACGCCTTACTTACGTTTTCGAAATCGTCGAACACGGAAAGGCATGGACATTTTCGGAAGATGGCCTTGGCGAATCCTACGATTATCATTTGAATTTCTACAATTGTTTCCAGTTCCCCTATATCAACGAATCCTCGATCATCTCCAAGGTCTCCTATTTGCAGAATTCCGTTTTTTACGAGGTCTTCGTGGATCGCTTTGCCCGAGGGGATTACCAAAAAGACGATTCTTACATCAATATGAAATGGGGCGGGAAACCTACTCCGAAGAGCTTCGCGGGAGGGGATCTTGAAGGGATCATCTCAAAGATCCCATATCTAAGAAAACTTGGCGTCAACGGCATTTACCTGACGCCGATCTTTTCCTCGGTCAGCAACCACAAATACGACATCTCGGATTATTACCAAATCGACCGGCAGTTCGGCACGGAAGAAACGCTTCATCGCCTCGTCGAAACCGCCCATCAAGCGGGGATGAAGGTTCTTCTTGATGCCGTGTTCAATCATGTCAGCGAGAATCATCCCTTTTTCCAAGATGTGAAAAAGAATGGAGAACGATCCCCGTATTTCCATTATTTCAAACGAAGGAACGGGGCATTCGAGTGTTTCTCCGTTTGCAAATACATGCCCAAATGGGACACGGACAATCACGCGGTTCAGGATTATCTCATCGGAATCGGTAAGCACTACATCCAAGAGTTCGACATCGATGGCTGGCGTCTGGACGTTTCGGACGAGGTGAGCCATCCCTTTTGGAAACGCTTCCGGAGGGAGACGAAAGCCTTGGGAAAGGACATCGCCTTGATCGGCGAGAACTGGCATAACGCCCACCCGGCTCTTGAGGGGGATGAATTCGATTCCATCATGAATTACGCGTTCACGAAGGCGCTTCTGGATTTCCTCGCGTTCGACACGCTCGACGAAAAAGGATTGAGCGAACGCCTGAATGGGCTTTTGGCCCGAAACGCGGAGCCGATCAACCAGATGATGCTCAATCTTCTTGATTCCCACGACACGAATCGCTTCTATAGCGAGATTCGAAAAGACATGGACCGCTATCTCGTCGCCTTGGCCATCCTCTTCTTTTACGAAGGGGTTCCTTGCCTCTATTACGGGGACGAGGCCCTCATGGAAGGTGGTTATGATCCCGATTCCCGTCGTGGTTTCCGCCCCGATACAAAGAACGAGGCTTTCTCTCTCATCCGCTTCCTTTCTCGGATGAGGAAACGCGGCGACTTCGCCTCGGCCCGCTTTCTAATGTCCAGTTCCGATGGCTTGCTTCTCCTCGAGCGTCGCGGAACGAAAGCCGATTACGTTTTGGCGGTCCACAAAGGGCCGGGCGAAGTTGCTTACGAAGCAAAGGAGGTCTTGTGGTCCGCGCATTATCGCGAGAATCGGCTTGGGTCCTTTGGGTTCGTCGTGGATAGGAGGCGCAAATGAAACGAAACATCTTAGCTTTGTCCGCTCACATCTTGCTTTTGGCGGGAATCGTCGCCGGATTCGGGGCTTCCTCGATGATTCAGGACGCCGCCGATGAAGGGCAAGAGAAATTCACAGGCGAGATCGAACGCAACGTCACCCTTCGCATCCTGGAAAACGACACGGCAAAGGAAACGGGTTACCTCGATGAACTTTTGAACGCATTCAACGCGGCTTACGCGGAATATGGCATCGTCGCCAAAGACGCGAACATGGATCAATATACCGACCTCGAGACGGGCGGACCTTATGGCTATGGGCCTGACGTTCTTTACCAAGCAAACGACGCGATCATGAAATACGTCCCCGGGCGCCATATCTTGCCCTTGCCGGTCGAGGATCTCGACTGCTACGAGAAATCGAGCGAGAACGCCTTCGCGGCCTATCGCCAAAAGATCAATGGGCAGGCCTTCACGTTCGGAGTGCCCGTCAACATTCAACAACCCTTGCTTTTCTACCGTAAGGATCTCTTGCCCGCGGACT
>JAEDJP010000011.1 GCA_016296285.1 Bacilli bacterium | reverse complement strand
GAAAAATCTCCGCCGAAAGGCCAGAGATGATTCCTTATAAATGGTCGGGATGATCGGATTCGAACCGATGGTCTTCTGCTCCCAAAGCAGACGCGATAACCAAGCTTCGCTACATCCCGAGGCTTCCATATTTTGGCGATAGACAGGGGAAAGAGCAAGGGAAATCGATCAACGCGGCGCCTTGTCTTCCCTTGAGGAAGGAAGCGACAGCAAATGACGGTAGGAAAGGTCCATCGACCAGGCGCCCATTGGGGCGCTTAGGAGGATCGAGACCACCGCGGCGGTCAGGATGAGCCCGCCGACGGGGAGCCCTTCCGCGAGGGCGATGCCCCCAATCGAGGCCTGAACCGTCGCCTTGGGCAGATAGCAAAGGATGGCCAAGAGGCGCTCCTTCTTGGTGAAGGGCGTCCCAAGGAAGCAAAGGAACACTCCAAAGCTCCGGAAGGAAAGGCCGATGAAGAGGACCCCGACGAGGAGCGCCCCTTCCTGGCTGAAGAGCCTACCCGCGTCGCAAGCCATCCCCACGAGGGCGAAAAGCAAGAGTTCAAAGCCCGTCCATAGGCCTTTGTAGCCTTCCTCGATCTTGACGGCCTCTTCTTTTCGTCTCGTCGAAAGGACGATGGAGGAGGACAAGATAGCAAGGAGGGAGGAAAAGGAGACATAAGGCTTGAGCAAGGCCTCAAGGCCGACGAGCAAGAACGATGCCCCAAGTAGCAAGGCGATGTTCACGGGGTTCGGGAAATGGGTTTTCTTGAGGAGAAAAGAGAAAAGGAACCCTAAGCCGATGCCAACAGCGATCCCAAGGACGATGCCAAGGGGCACCTGCAGGATATCGAAAACATCGGGGGCGATGCCCGTCGCGACGAAACCCTTGAACGCGTAGAAAAGGACGATGACGAAGACGTCGTCGCAGCTCGCGCCCGCCATGATCGCGGCCGGGAAGCGATGCTCTTCCCCATACCCGTCTTTTTGCCACGCGATCATCCGCGGGACGACGATCGCCGGGGACACCGCGGCGAGCACGCTGCCTAGAAGCAGGGCTTCCGGGAAGGAAATCGGGAGGATCATGGGGGCGAAAAGCGCGATGCCGGCCATTTCAAGGCAAGCCGGCAAAAAGCAAAGGAGGATCGCGGGGCGACCGATCTTGCGCAAGACGGCGAAGTCCAGGGATAAGCCGCTGCGGGTCAAGATGATGACGAGGGCGATTTGGCGGAGGATCGACGAGACTTCGAGGAGGCCGGGATCGGCGAGATTGAGGACGGACGGGCCAAGAAGCAAGCCAAGAACGAGATACCAGACGATTTTGGGCACCTTAATTTTCTCAAGCAAAACGCCACCCAGGATCCCGAGGGCGAACATTAGACCAAGCGTCAAAAACAGATTCATGGATGTCCCTCCAAGGCAAAAACGCTTAGACGTCATCAGCGAAACGCGGTTCGGGTCAACCCCAGGGAGACATCATTCCCGGGGAAGAGTATAGCAGGTTTTCTCTCCCTTCGTTCGATTAATCTATTTCGCGCGCGTGGTATAATGCTAAGCGAATCGGAGGTATGCCCTTGAAAATCTTGCCGCTTGTCATCTCATCCTTGCTCGCCCTCGGCATCGCCCCCTTCGCGAAAGGGGAATCGACCGGGAACCTCGCGGAGCAAGGTTATTTCGAATCCCAGCTTTCCAGCGATTATCAGGTCGGGTTTTATCGTTGCCTCGACGCGATGGTCCAAAGCGAGGAATTCCTCCTTGGGCGAATGGAATACGATGTCTATCCTTCTTTGGTCAAGACAAAGGACGTCCAGGATTTCTTAAGCGGATCTCCTGCCTTGCTTAACGATTTCGGAGCGGCGAAGGAAGCTTATTTTCTCGACCATCCCGCCCCATTTAGCGTGGACGCGGATGCGATTTCCTTGAGCATCGGCCAGAAAGGGGAGTCCTATGCCGTCAGCATCGGCACGGGGAGACGGGATACCTACCTTGTCGAAGGGTATGGCAAAAACGAGACGGAGACGAAATCCGCTTCCGAAGCTTTGTCCTCCGCGATTGCAGCGATCGTCGAGGAAGGAAAGGGCAAGAGCGATCTTGAGAAGGCGCGCCTCGCCGCGGAACGCCTCGTCGATAAGGCAAACTATGGCTTCGCGGAAAACGACCCCGAGAAATCTTCTTTCATCCGCAGCCCCTATGGCGCGCTTGTGCTTGGGGAAGCCGTATGCGAAGGCTACGCGAAGGCCTATAAGGCAATCTTGGATGCGATGGACGTTCCCTGTGTCCTTGTGAATGGATATCTTCTTTCGGATGAAGGCAGCTATGAGCCGCATCTATGGACCGATATTCAAATCGAGAACCAATGGTATATGGTCGACCCGACCTTGTGTGACTCCCTCGGAATCAGGCGAGCGTTCCTCCTCGATCTTGACGATGCAAACGTCGACCATAAAGAGGAAGGCGTCATCGGCGCATCGTCGTTTGCCTTCTCCTATCCTTCCCTTTCGACGAACCCTTATGGCCAAAGCGCATTAGGCGTCGCGCTGACCTATGAAGGAGAATCCGAGAAGGTTTTCCGGGCCGATTTCTCGATCGATGGCAAAGGTGCTGAAGAACTCGCGAAGGAAGGCAAATACCTCGCGGTCTCCTATAGTACCCAGACCTCGACAAAAGAGAACATCCGCTGGAATCCTTATGCGTCTCTTTCTTCCATGCTTGCTCTAGAATCTCCCGCGGTAAAGGATCATGGGGATTCCGTCTCCTTTTACGATTGGGGATCCGTCCCTTTCCTGCGGTTCGCTTTGATTAACGAACCGCCCTCCGGGGCGAATGGTTCCTATGAAAGCGATCTTCCTTCTTCCGTCTTTCTTGCAAAAAGCGAGATTATCGAGAACGAAGTCTATGACGGGGCCATCGCCCGCCCGTTCGCGAACTCCGTTTCGCCCGACAATGCCAAAAAACTCGATATCCTTTCTCGTTACACGATGGAGTTCACTTACGACGAGCCCCTTGAAAAGGTAGACAAAGAGCAAAACATCGGAATTGAGGTATCGACAACCCATGGCTTGACGGATTCCGATTATCGTCTGAGCGACCTGCGTTTTGACGAGGAAACGAATACCCTTCGTTTCGATTTCCGTCCCAGCGATTCCTTCCTCGCGGATGGAGAGGTCTATTCCTTCCTCCCGGCGAACCTCGTCGGCAAAGAATCGAGGAAGGCCCCGCATCCCGTAACTTATGCCTTCGCCTATTCGAGCGTCGTGTGCAATAAGATTCTTCCGCAAGGGCGTCTATACATGGACGTCCTCGCCCATCCTACCTTAATCGACGAAGAGGACCTTTCCCTTTCAAACTGGGAACTCGAGGGCAAGAGCGTTCCGGATTCCTTCCGTTCGCAGCTCGCCTTGGTCGCGACAAGCATCGGCAAAAGCGATGCCACGAGCATGATCGATGCGACCGGCCTTGTCCCCTTCTCTTCTTCGACCTACGAACTTTCCTTGCATTTATGCGGTTTGCCTCAAGGCATTCCGGAAGGCAGTTACATGAAAGTCTCGTTTGGCTTCCCGGAAGGCTATGACCCCTCGATCGAAGGAACGACGTTCAAGCTCTTCCATTTCAAGAGAGACGTGAACGGGGAAATCGACCCGAGTTCCGCGGAAGAGATTCCGTGTCTTATCACCTCAAAAGGCATCATCGCGGAAATATCTTCCTTCTCCCCCTTCCTGCTCATGGAAACAAGAAAAGGGGAAGAGCAAACGAACACCCTCTATACCCGCGTCGCGAGCGGGGAAGGACGCGTCGTCGAAAAGACCTCGAAAAGGAATCTCGTGGTCTTGAGCAGCACCTCGAACGTCATCGCTTCCTTGACCCCCACGGAAGGCTTCGTCCCTTCCTACGCTTTGCTTAACGGCAACTTCCTGGAATTCGAGGGAAACGAGGTTCTCCTTCCCGAAGAAAACTTGAGCGGCAACAACGTCCTCGAAGTCGGTTATGTCTCGGAGGCCAAATTATCAAGAGAGAAAGCCCAGGGCATCCAGAACCTCGACGGGACGTTCCTAAGTTCCCTCAACGGGATTGAGCGCATCGACAGGAAAACCTTGATTCTCGTGTGGACCCTTGTGCCCCTTCTAGCGATCGTCGCTTTGATCGCGGCGATTGTCTTTTTGGTGGAATTCCGCAAGAGAAAGATGCTTTCCGATAAGAAAAAGAAAAGCGCAAAACGATAAGAAAAGGGCTCATCCGAGCCCTTTTTGCATGGTTTTCGCTTAGGCTAAGGCCATATAAGGCGCATACCAGGAAGTCTTCGACATCGGGAGATCTTTCTCCGCGTCCGTGTCGACTTTTGCCCCGTCAACGTAATAGGAATACCAAGCTCCTTCTCCCTCGAAGGAGGTGTTTCCAAGGCCATCCGTCGCGTAATGGAAAGTGCCGTTTAGGCCATTCCAGTAAACGTCTTCCGTGAATTTCTCAAACGTCTTCAGGGTTTGGATATAGGGGTGTTGCTCGGCGACGATGCCGTTCACGGTTTGGTTGCTTGCGAGCAACGCCGCGGAGATGAGGATCGTCTCCGGGGAGAGGTAACGCAAGAAATCCTCCTTGTTCGAGGTGAGGCTGCCATGGTGGGACGCCTTGAAGATCACGTGGCTATTCTTGAAATAGTTCGGATAGTTGGCTTGGATCGCGCGTTCCCCCTTTGCTTCCAAGTCTCCGGCGAAGAAGAATTTCGTGTCGTGATAACGGAGGGCGCAGGCGATCGAGGTGTCGTTATGATTGAAACCCGAATCGCGAACTTGGTCCGGGGCGAGATAGGCGCCGGTATTCAGGAATTCAAGGGAGAGGTTTTCGTCGATTTGGAAAATGGGCGAGAGGGCGTCATCGGTAAAGAGGGTCGAGATTGGGTAGTAGACCGCGCCTTTGTCGATGAACTTCTGGCGGTTCGATTCATAACCGCGGTTCAGGGAAGTCGAATACTGATACCCATAGTCCACGATCGTTTTGATTTCCGTGATCTCGCGGAACGTGTTGCGGTCGCTTAAGCCACCCGTATGGTCCGCGTGGGGATGGCTGACGATCAGCATATCGAGAATCCCGTCCGTGACGTAATTCTTCAATCCAGCACGAACGCTTGAGGCATCCGCGACGGCACCACCGTCCACGAGGATATCGAAATCCTTGTATTGGATGAGGAAGGAATCCCCATAGCATTCGTTCATCTCGAGGAACGTGATTGTAAGAGCATCGTCGAGGAAGGTGACTTCTTCTTCCGAAGAGGTTTCTTCGATCGAAGAGGATTCGATGTCGCTTGATCCCTCGATCGAAACCGTGCTGTCGGAAGTCAGTTCCAAGGACGAGGAAGAGGACTCGGTGATCGCGGTCGAAGAAAGGGATTCTTCTTCTAAGGAAGAGGAAACCGAGGTAGACGCATCCCCGCCTTTCCCGCAGCTAGCGAGGGAAAAAACAAGGGACGTATATAGGAAAACGGGATGTTTCATTGGGCGGAGGACTTTCTCGGGGTCGGGGTCGCGGCGACGAAATCCGCGCGATTGTTGTCCGTGTCGACTTCCGGATCGATGCGTTGCAAGGACTTTGCGTTATCGGGAACGGTGCACTTCTCTCCTTCATAAGCGGGGGCTTTGCCAGCACCGAGGAAGTCGATGACGTTGTCGGAACTAACAACGACCGGGGTTCCGGAGCGATCGAGAGTCACCTGGGTTTGGTTGCTCGCGAGAGCAAGCATATAGTCTTTCGCGCCCGGGTTGAATTTATCGAGGGCGAGGTCATATTCCTCAATCGCCGCACAGGAAGCAGCCGCATTTGCGTTGATGCCACCGCGAATCAAGAAATAGCCATGAGCCTTGATGGTGCCGGAAAGAGCATGGACGGCAAAGGTCGAGGTCGCGCCAGTCGCGCAGTTTTGGAGGCTATAGGTCGAGAGGTCGACGTCTTCGTCCGTTTGGTTATAAAGCTCGACGAAATCGCAATTGTAGGTCGCGCCGGAATTGCCACCAGCGGTATAGACTTCGCTGAGGACGACTTTGGCGGGAGAGGCAACAAGAGCCGTGATCTTGAAGGTCGCGGATTGCTCAGCCTCGCCACGTTTGATGGCGGCGGTATAGGTGACTTCGGTCGGTCCGCTAGGCGCGGTATAGACGCCGGCGTTCGAAAGGACTTCCGGCTTATCGCTCGTATGGGTGATAGAAGCGCCATAGAGACTCGAAGGCAGCGCGTAATCCGTCGTGGTGGTCGCGCCATTAATCTCGTTCTTGAGGTAGTAGGCCGCGGCGTTGACAGCTTCTACATCACTCATTTGTTCCGCTTCAAGGGCAGCGCCGGAATCGACGGTGAGAACGAAAGCGTTCGAGGCATAACAATAAACGAAGCCGTTTAGCTCGACATAGAGATTCTCTAGAGAAGAGAGGCTCGAAGGATCAAAGGCAAGGGTCGCGTAGCGAGAAATCAACAGGGAATCGCCGGATTCATCCTTAATACCATAGGGGAAGTTGTATTCGCCGGCATAATAGACATATCCTCGGGCCTTGACCGGGGTGCCATAGATGGAGGCGTCGAGATTGTCGTTATCGAGAAGCGTTCCGATCGTCGTGGGGGCGAATTCCGGGGCGAAGGAAACCGCCTCAGCAACCTTGGTCAAGACGACGGGATGGACTTCCTCGTTCTCGTCCTTGTAGGAAGAGATTTGGTGCGAGAAATTGTAGAGGGAAGCATAACCATCGATCTGGACGGTCTCGCCGATCGCGTAACCCGAGAGGTCGATGCCGCTGCTCGCGGTATAGACGAAGGTATAACCAGTGTCGTCTTTCGCATAGAAACCAGAACTGGTCATGGAAGCAATCATCGCCTTCACGGAAACGGAGGTATTCGCCTCTTTTTCTTTCGCTTCCGCGATCGTCAGGAACGGGTCTTCTTCTTCGGAGGATTCTTCGCTCGAGGAATCCTCGCTTAAAATCGAAGATTCGCTCGTGGTGTCTTCGCTAGAAGAAGATTCGCTCGTGGTGTCTTCGCTAGATGCCGATGGGGTTTCTTCCGTCAAAGTCGCGGAAGAAACGTCTTCGCTCGACGAGGGGATGGTCTCAGAAGAGGCGGGACCTTCCGTACTGCCGCAGGCAACCAAGAAGCCGGTCGCGATCAAAAAGGGAATAAGCCTGGTCGTTTTCATCTCGTCTTTCTCCATTCAATAGTCATATCAACCATTAGGTAACTATAAATGCACGCGCGCGAAAAAGATAGCCCAACATCCAAAGATCGGAAAATCTTGGGCTGAAAGCGTTTCCTGTCGGGAATTCACGCAAAGAAAGGGCAAGCTCTTTTCTTACAATCTGGGTTTTTCGGGGAGTAATGGCACACGATCGGTTCCTCGATTTTCAGGTCGATCCCAAACCGGGATTTCACGTGGGCGACCGCTTCCTCGAGAACCAAGAAAGCGTTTCTTTTGCAGCAACGGGGTCCTCCGATCTTAGCCATCCGGGCGAGGCAGTTCGATGTGAAAGATAGGTGGTCGGAATAAGCTTCGTCTTTGGAAAGGGGACCCGTACCCTCAAGCAAAGCGAAAACCGCCCCGATCGAAGCAACGGAACCGCAGACGCCCCAATGACCGCACATGGCCCCAGGCATCTTGGTGCTCCGTTCGGACAGCCGGTCAAGAAGGAGGGGCAAATCAAAATCCATGCCCGCGTTATGAAGGGCGGCAAGCAAAGCCCCACCATCCAGGAAATGATGTTCCGGCCCATGGAGGGAGACGAAATCCTTCGACGCGATATTCTTCAGAATTCGAATTGGGTCAACCCCTTTTTCTTCGATAAGCGCGGCTTTGATTTTCGCATAACGTTCTTGCATTTCCATGTTTTTTTCTCCAGCGTCCCTATCCTAAAAGAAAGGAAAATGACCTGCAAGCAATGCTGTCTTTTCCTAAGAAATAAGCGGGACATCTATTCGTTTTTGTTATTTACGATTTTCGCGGGAGTCACGCGTTTGACGATGAGCAAAGGAATTAGGGTGAATGCGAAAACCGTAAGGGCGATGATGCCGAAATGGACCAGGAAGACATCGAGATGGAAATAGAAGATATTAAGTTTCAGAATGTTTCGCCCCATGAAAGCCCCGTAGGCCTTCACGATGAGGGTGTTGGCAAGGAGCAGGAAGGGATAGGAAAGAATCGCGGTCAAAAGAATCGATGCGATTCCGATCGCGACGTTCTTGGTCAAGAAGATCTGGGTGATATCGTTTAAAGAGGCGCCAAGAGATTTCATGATGCCGATTTGGTGGAACTTCTCGCGGATCCATTTCACGGAAAAGAACCCAAAGAAGGCGACGAGCAAGACAAGAAGGATGTAATAAAGCACGCGGAAGATATCCCCGAATAGGTTCACGGTCTTTCGGACTAGCTGATAGACGGGGCGGTTGCCATCGATGACAAGCAGGCCGTTATCGAGCGCGGAAGAGAGGCATTCGCGATAATTGGAAGTCAAGGGGACAAGGCGTGCGAACGGATGGAAGGTCAAGCCCGCGATGGTGCAAAGGTCCTCGCGACCGACATACGTTCCGTCTTCAGCCATCCCAACGACTTCTAGGGGAACATTTCCTAGGACGCTTCCATCGACCTGGTTGCCATCCGTCTTGATCCAGAAGGTCTTCTTGCCCACGGGATCCCTCGTTCCCAAGGCCAAGTAATAAGAGGCGTTTTCGCGGTTCAATCGGATTTGGCCGCGGGATAACGTGGAATCGAGATAATAGTATCCTCCCCCATAATTGATGTCCCCTGCATCCGGGAGCGCATCCGCGGAGTAAAAGGAGTCTTGCACCGCGATGGCGGAGCATTCCGTCGCATATCCTTCGATGAGGTCTTCAAGGAAATCCGGATTCAAGGTGTAGCAAAGGTTCAAGGAACCGCTCGTCAAGGCGCGAAGGTATTTCTCGTATTCCGGCATCTCGCGGATCGCAAGCATTTCTTCTCGGGGATAGTCAGCCTCCCTCGCCGCTTCATAGGCCGCGAAAAGCTCAGGGAACTTCTCCTTGTAATCCGTTTTGATGACGGCTCCCACGTGTCCGAATCGGGTGCTGGAATAGCGATAGTATTTGTAATTGAATTTATGTTGGACGCCCAAGATAGCATCGTAGGACTTCCCTTTGCTTTCTGGGTATTGGATATCGAAAACGCAGTCGGCATAGAAATCCGTGACGATGAGGTTCGCCCCGTCGCGGCAATCGTCGAGGCTGCCCGCGAGGACTTCGACGTCGCCGTTTTCATTGCCGTATCGATAACGGAGGTAATCCTCGTCCACGATGGCGGTGCCATAGCTAAACGTAGCATACACTCCCATGGGATTCACGAGATCGAGACGATTGATGAAACTGCTGGCGTTGATGTTGGTATCCCCGGTTTTTTCGGTTAGGCCAGGGCAGTAATTGACGACGGGATAGGTTTTGCCTTGAAAGGAACGAGCGACGCTTTCTTGCTCCTCCTCCCGGAAACGGAGGAAGCTTTCCGCGTCTTCATCCGCATTCGTCACGAGGGTAATTTCCTGCTCCTCCGCGTCAAGATTATCAAAGAAGACCTTGTTGCGGTCAAAGGATAGAAGCGTCTGGACAAGGATGGTCGCGACCGTCAAAAGAGAGAAAAGGAAGGCGACGAGGCCAGAACCCGCCTTGCCTTGCAGTGCGTAGGTTTTGCTAAGTTTTTTCTTTTCTTTTGCTTCGAAACGATGCTTGGAAAAGGAGAAATCAGGGTCCGGTTTTAGGTCTGCAGGGACTTTAAAGGGCGCAAAACCATCCCCGGTTTGCGCGATTTCTTTGATTTTTCCGCTCGAAACGCCTTCGTTCAGTTCATGGATTTCCTTCGATTTCAAATCCTTGTTCGACGGGAGATAGGCTTTGCCGTTTTTGACGTGGAATTCGTTCTTGTAGTCCTTGCCTCTCACGGCATCTTGGATAACGAGACCTTCTTCTAGGACGATTTTTCGTTCCGCGTATTCAAAACAGGCCTTTTCATCGTGGGAGACCATGAAGACGAGGCAGTTTTTGCTGACTTCCTTCAATAGGCCGAGGATTGCTTTTGCGGTCTTCTTGTCGAGGTTGCCGGTTGGTTCGTCACAAAGGACGAGGCGCGGATTTTTGACAAGAGCGCGCGATCGAAACCCTTTGCTTCTGACCGCCGGAAAGCTCGTTTGGATAACGGTTCTCATAACCGGCCAAATCGACTTTCTCCAGCATTTCTTGGACACGGGTTTCCTTATCCTTGAGATCGCTGATGATATCAACGGCAAGGGAGACGTTCTCTTTGACCGTGAGCTCGGGGATGAGCTGATAATCCTGAAAGATGAAGCCGCAATAGGAGGAACGGTAGGAATCGAGTTCTTCCCCCGAAAAGGAATCGAGGTCCTTCCCTTCGAGGAAGATCTTGCCATCCGTTTTGTCATCGAGCGCCCCAAGCAAATTCAAAAGGGTGCTCTTGCCGCTTCCGGACTTCCCCAAAACAAACACGAAGCCCGTCGAAGGAAGGGCGAAGGAAACGTCAACGATGCCTCGGGATTGGGCATGGTTCTTCCCGACATACGTTTTCTTTAGATGCTCGACCTGAATCATGGAACGCCTTCAAGGAATAGTATACGATTCCATCGGCATTTTTCTTCAAAAAGATAAGGGAAAAGTAAGAAACGCCCTTCCTTTGGTGGCCTTGCTATCTCACCAGCTTTCTCAAGACCGATTTTGAGGCGTTTCGCGAGGTGGACGTTATCCGTGTCCTAGGATTCCTTGATCTCGAATCCCAAAACGTCGCGGCAGAAACGAATCCGCTTGGCCGCGTCTTTGACGAAAAGGCCACAGCCTCATAGCCTCATTCTTGAGGCGCTTCTGCTTCGTTTGAAGTTTCCGAGATTTCTTCGGTCGAATCCGAAACTTCTATGTCTTCGGTAGCTTCCGGGGACGAGGATTCTTCCGGGACTTCTTCGATCGCTCGACTTGCGCTAGGAACGAGAATGCCATAAAGGTCCATGTATTCGTCCGCGTACAAGATTTTGAGGTCAGGGTTTGCTTCCGCGACTTGAGCTTCGAGGCCCTCGAGGCGTTCGGTGCCGCGGACGAAAAGATATTCCTTGATCTTCTTTAGGACATCCGGCGAAATGCTTTCGCAAGTTCCCGGAATCTCAAGAGCATAAAGGAAGGCCGGGAGGGGTTTCGAGGAAAGGGCTTCGATCGAGGCGATGCCTTCCGGCAAGGAACCAACAAGGAGATTTCCGTCGAAATCCCCTCCCTTGAGGACGCCCTCCTCGATTTCGAAGGTATAGCGGGGAGAACCAAAGCAAGGATAGTCATAATGGATCCTCATGAACATATTGGCGATGTTCGAAGACGAAAGGTAGCCTTCCTTCAACGCGGGCAAGAGAAGGTGGTCTTCCTTATCCGCCTCATAATTGACCGCGAAAGGGAGGATTTTACCGTCAACGATGTAACGATCGCGGATGATGCGAAGCGGTTCCGTCGATAGGCCGCATTCCGCGAATTTTGGAGATTCGATCAGGAGGTCGATTTCCTCATGCCAAGGGGCCGATGCCCTGAAGTAGGTCAAGTCCGAATGCGGAGTGTCGTAATTCATCCAGATCTTGTCCCCTTCAAGGTAGAAACTCATGCAGTATTCCTTGCCTTCTTCTTTCGAGAGGACCATGTGATAGTTGTTCCAATAATCGATCATGAGGAGGTTTTCGTTCTCCTCGAAGAGGGTGATGCGCAGCGGGGCGCGATTTTCCGCGACAAAGCAATATTTGCCGAAGATATCGAGGGTGGAATAACCGCTTTGAACGAGGGACTCAAGGGTGCCAAACGCCTCGGAAAACGGTTCGGCGCACATTTTGATGAAAGCCTCGTTTATACCGTCGTAATAGTCTTGAAAGAGGAATTCACCCGTGAGGGATGCGGATTTCGAGGGGGTCTCTTCTCGCTGTTCCGTCGAGATTTCTCCATCCTCTTTCTTTGGAACCAATCGCTTCTTCGCGGCCAAGGCGGAGGAATCCGCTCGAGTCGCGGCGTCCATGACGGAGGCGATGGTTCTTTCCGCCTGATCGTATCTCGAATTCGGCGAAATATAGGATGGGCGGCTGTCGCTTTGGGAAGAGGTGCCTTCGAGGATGTCGGAATGGGAAGGGATGTCTTCGTTTCCCGAAGAGATATTCGTGGGCTTCATGCAGGCAGACAAGACAAAGGAAGCGGCGAAGAGCAAGGGGGTGAATCGATGGGCAAGGGTTCTATGATGACGCATATCCATTTCTCCTTGGCAAAAATCATAGCAAAGAAATGAAGGGCCGTGTGAAAGCGGCGATAAAGCCCTTATTTTTTTCAAAGCAAAAGCCTCCCCAGAAGAGGGGAGGCCGAAACGATGTTCTTAGAGGCGGATGATGACGCTTGGGACCGCGGCGACGAACGTCTTGTTCGCGGGGTATTTCACGGTCGCGTCAAACGGGGCGTGGGACGGGACGCATTCGACGTAATTGAGCCCATCCTCCGCGGTGGAGATGCGGTCGCGGAGCCAATAGGGGCAATAGGTGGATCCCATGCCAGAGACGGCATCGTAATAGGCGCCGAGACACACGGGGTACTGGTAATAGCCGAAATCGATGTTGTGATTGAGACCGATCTCGTCGTAGCTCGGGATGAAAATCTTGTCCCCATAGCAATTCTCGTTCGGCTCGAGGATCGCTTTTTGCTCCGGGGTGAAGAGATCATCCTGATAGGTTTGAATCCAGGAACGGATCCAGCTGTTTTGATAGGTGAGGGGGCCTTCATCGGATTCCGCGAAACGTTGGGAAATCCAGATGTTGTTCGCGATGAGGAGGGCTTTTCCGTTATTTTCCTTCACGATGCGCCACATGGCGGGACGTTCTTGAAACCAATAGATGTCCGGCCAATACCGGGCGCAGGTCGTCTGCATGCTATCGTTGTCTTTGCGGGCCTCGACAATGCAAACGCCGCGGTAGCGGACCCCTTCATAAACGGTATCCGCGTAATAGGTGGAAGTCGTGTCTCCGTTCCCAAAATCATATGGGGTCCAGTTCGCGTAATTCGTCAGATAGGGGCTGCCGACTTGTTCCGTCAAGAGGCCCCAGAGATACCCCGGCGCCTTCTCGGCATAAGTGAGGCCCATCTTGATATAGCCTCCTTGGGGATCTGCGACGCCGAAACGGGTGCAGCGGAGGTAGGTCTGGATGTCGCCGCAGACGGTGCAGACGCCATCTTCGAAGTGATGATCCGTCGCGGGGAGAGGTTCCGTTTTCGCCATGCCGCAGGCGCATGAGAGCTGTTTCGTGCCTTCGCCCTTGCAGGAGCCTTCGGTCAGGATCTTCTCATTCACGTAAGCATGGGGAACGATGGCCTCGTAATCCCCATGGATGCAGGTTTCCTTGTGTTCCGTGATGGTGATGTCCGAATAGGAAAGGACGTGGCCGTCCGTGAAGATGGCCCCAAAATGGACTTCTTCCTTGCCGACCGTGAAGGTATAGACGCTTTCCGTCGAAAGGACTTCTTCTTCGCCCCAATAATCGAAATGATGGCCATCTGCGGGGATCGCCTCGACCGTGATCTCGTCTCCTTCCGAATGCTTGGCCTTGTAACTAGCCGCTTTGGAGAGGAGCTTTCCATTCACCTTGAGAGCGCCATATTCCGCGAGGGGGAGAATGTTGATGCTGACGAAGACCTCGGCCTTTGTTTCCTCGGTCGAGGAGATTATCGAAGTGTCTTCCTGAGAAGTGGAGATGGAGGATTCTTCGCTCGAAGAAGAAACCGGGGGCTCCTCGAGCGACGAGGAAGTCACTTCTTCCGCTTCGGGGACGATGAGGAAGATCGAGAAGCTCGAGGTCTCGAAGATGACTTTGCCGGGCTCGATCTTTGGCACGATTCTCTCGATGGACTGGTTATCTTTGAGGTGGAAAACGTTATAGGAGCGGGTCGTGTCGATGTTCGGGATATCGAGGGTGACCTTAAGTTTCCCGTTCGGCTCGATCTCCGCGCCGTCTTTGATCAAGGAAATGTCATAGGCGTAGATCTGTCCATTTGGATCGTAGTCTTCGCTCGTAAGGAATTTCAGGGCGTTTTCGGTCTGCTCCTCGTTTAGCAAGAACAACTCGACCGATGTCCCTTCCTCGATGTCTCCCTCGATGGTGACGACGTGATATTCGTCTTGGATCATGGTTCCCTGGATGCTTGAAACCGAGCCAAGGCCTGGATTCGGGGCAACGCAGGAAACAAGAGGCATCGTAAGGCACATGCTCACGGCGGCGACAAGCATTTTCAGAATGGGTCGTTTCATGGATGATCTCCTTTCCCATCGCCACGATACCCCCTCTCGCGAACGATTTTCAATAACGCCTTTCCCTTTGCTTACCCAAAATAACCCCTGTTGGGGTCCTCGTCCTTCGTTCTGAATGACCGGGCTTCACGCCCGCGAGATTTCTTTGCTTTCTGCATCAAGCCCTTGGCCGTGCCCATAATTTTTCCGCGGTTTTGCATAAAAAAGCCATCGCGTCATCTCGAAAAATCATGACAAAACGAAAGACCTTGGTATCAAAGAACGGCAACCAAGGCGAAACTGATCCTTTCTTCACTTAGCCAAGGGATTATAGCTATAGAAGGCGAGGGCATCTCCGTCCTTGTCGACCGCGTAGACCTTCGTCCCGATGGGCAGGGAATCGAGCGTCTGGAAAGAAGCGTTTTCATGAATGACGTTCGTCGTCTGGAGCGATGAGAAGACCGTCTCGGGATTCGTGGGGGCGAGGGTATTCCCCTCGTTCTCGGTATTCTGGATTTCGCATTCGACGATGGGCAAGTGGGCGACCTCGACCCCATGGATCTCGATGTTGTCCATGACGATTCTGCCAGGATAGGTCTCGAGCACCATCCAATCCCCGGTGAAGGAAATCGTGACTTCGTCTCCGGCGATGAGGGGCGTATCCAGCTTCTCTTCGATTTCATTCGGGATGAGCGCCCATGCTAGAAGAGTGGTCGCATAATCCGAGATATGGGTACCATAATCCACCGTGACCGTCTGCGTGATGGTTTGGATGTCTGCTGGTTCTTCGTTCGAGCAAGCAGAGAGGCTTCCAAGCAAAAGACAGGTTCCAAGCAAGAAAGCGAATCCTTTCGTTTTGTTCATTCGAGAATCCTCCCAATGTTTTTCTTGGATAGATGATATCACTTTTCGGGGGTGTTAAGGCACTCCAAAAAGATGGTTCTCTTTTGCTAATTCTAATTCTTAAGTCCGATTGGCCTTTGCATTCGGCAATTAGTCTGAGAAGCCCCGGCAAAGTAAAATGTCCTTCGTTTCCCGCAAAGAAACAGAAAGGACAAACATATGTTACCACATTGCGAGCATCTCACGTTCGGGCAAAGGGTCGAGATCGCCCACGGGGAAAGCCTGAAATCCATCAAGCCTAGTTTTCCCGTCAAATAAAACCGCAATCAATGCAAGTTTCTATTCGACTTCTTCGTAATAATAGGAATAATCAATTCCTTTAATGATTAATTCTCTATTATTCACATCATCCGTTAATGCATTTTGAATTAATTCGAATATTCTATTTGGAGATATCGGTGAAATTCTCATGGCTTCCAAATATTCATTTTTATCAATCTTTGACCAATCAACACATTTTGAGAGGGAACGAATCAAGATTTGATCAAGCCAAATTCTTGTAGCTCGACCATTGCCTTCCATAAATGGGTGCGCAACATTCATTTCGATGTATTTATCAACAATTTCTTTTAACGTATTCTCGCCCATTTTATCGATATCTTTCAAAATATCAGGTAAATAAAGCGCATTAGCAAACAAAAAACCGCCCTTAGAAATATTCTTATTTCTTATCTTACCCGCAAAATCGTATAGTCCGCCAAATAGATAAGCATGAATTTGTTGTAGTCCTTTCGTTGTGCCGATTTCTATATCGGCAATAAGACCAGACCTAATTAAATCGTAGGCTTTTCGTTTGCTTTGTTCATCAAGAGGATCATTGTTCCCTTTTAACCATTCTTTAAGAATCGGCCTTTGTTTAGCAGGCAAAACATCAAGCAAAGAATCCATTCCTTTGATTGACAAACAATCCATCTCATACATTTTCGAATCCGAAGCTGCCATTTTCAGTTGCTTGCAATTTGCAACAATGCCTGGATACCTTCTCTTTAGGGTATGCCAATAAATCCTTGGATTCTTTGTATCAACAACCGCACCAATCAGGTCAACAGCGCAAAGAAACCAAGAGGAGGATTCATGATCCCACCTTGACCTAATTGGTTTTTGATTAAAATATCGAATGGAGGTCTTCTCTTTCACGCATATATTATAAGACGATGTCTTATCAGTTGTATGCATTTTGCAAGCAACTTAATTTTTGTACAAAAAACAGCACTGATTTGGTATCAATGCTGTTTGTTTGTGATTGGTGCGCCCGGGGGGACTCGAACCCACAACCCTCAGATTCGTAGTCTGATACTCTATCCAGTTGAGCTACGGGCGCACAGTGCAAGCTGCCGGTTGACAGCCTACGTAATATAGTACACTTGCTTTTGGCAAGCAACTATTTTTTTGGAGCATCCGGCCGGATTCGAACCGACGGTAAGGGAGTTGCAGTCCCTGGCCTTACCACTTGGCTACGGATGCGCAAAAAAGATTATAGGAAAGGGCGGGGTTTTCATCAAGAACCAAATGCAGGAAAAGGAGGGATTTAACCCGTTGGTCCCGATTCATCGATCTAGGGGTGCTTTCTTCTTGATTCTTTGGGGAATTCCTCCACAATAACCCTTGGACTTAGGAGACCGACCCATGTTGCAAAAAGAAGAATACCTCACCACCAAATATTGCTCGCCCCTTCGGGAGATGAGCCTTTCCTCCCTCATGCTCATCTGCCAGGAAATGGCGATCGAGGAAGTGGAGAACATCGGTTACGACCACACGAAAACGATCGACCTCGGCATGCTTTGGGTCGTGGGGAAACAACATTACGAAATCCTGAGGATGCCGCATTACGAAGAACACGTCCAGACCATGACTTACCCCGGCAAACACCTCGGGCCCTTCTTCCTCCGTCATTACCGCATCCTTTCCAAAAGCGGCGACTTGCTCGTCAAGGGCGTGGCCGTCTGGTGCATCATCGACCAAAACACCCGTTCCATCGTCGATATCGCGAAGAAAGGAATCATCCTCCCCGTGGAAAGCCACGAGGGCGAGCTCGATTTCCCCAAAGGCTACCCGATGGTCGAGGGGACGAGGAAGGAGATCCTCGAGGCTTCCTTCAGCCGTTGCGACGTAAACGGTCACATGAACAACACGAAGTACTTCGATTTCATCGAGGACGCGATTCCCGTCTCCTTCCTCAAGGAGCACGAGATCGCGACGATCGACATCAGTTACAAGAAGGAAATCCCCCTCGGGGCGAAGGTCGAGGTGAGCATCGGGGAAGCCGATTCCTCCTTCTACTTCCATAGCGAGAACTTCGACGCGAAACTGAGTTATCGGAAAAAATAACGGGGACGCGTATGAAAAAAGAGGCTCGGGATGGAGTCGCCTCGACGAGGTGATCCAGGCCTTGAGCCTCTTTTGCTTTACTGTTTGTTCGCGCTGGCGATCGCCGCTTTCCGGCGCGCGACGCGGAGCTTGTGGTAGCGGCGCTTCACGACGACGGAGCCGATGCCGAGCACGGCAAGCGCGCCGAGGATGATGCCGAAGACGATGACGCCCGCAAGCGGCAGGTTGTTGGATTTGACGTCTTGCCACATCGCGAGGACAAAGCGGTTGTTGTCGCCGTAGTCCTTCATGATCGCGAGCTTCGGGATCAAATCCTCAGGCGGGTATTGCGCGAAGAACTGGCGGCCGACGACGCAGGAGGAATCCTCGCCTTCGATGGCCTCGAGCTCGTCCGTGAAGAAGAGATAGGGGTTCGTGAAGGGATCGTCCCCGAGCACGTCCGGCAGGTCATCGAGGGTGCCTTCGAACATGTAGGAGAGATCGACGATGTCCCATTCTTCTTCCTCGGCGACTTCTTCCCAAGGGGTGAAGGACCCGTCTTCTTCCTCGCGACCCGCGGGGTTGAAGTCCGCGACGTCCTCGAGGTCATAGTAACGGGGGTCGTACCAGTTGCGCACGAGATCGAGGATCGCGTTGCCTCCGATGAAGGAGGTATAGCCGATGCTGTTCATGTTCGCGCGGGCGACTTGGGGATCGCTGATGAAGTTCAGGAAGTCGTAAGCGGCTTGCTGCTGCTCCCCTTCGCACTGCTTCGTCATCATCCAGCCGTCGAACCAGATGTTGCCGCCGGTCTTGGGGATGGAGTAATAAAGCGTCTGGGGGTTGCTCGTCTCGGGGTCTTCCGCGGTGTCGGTCGCGTAGACGGCATCCCCGCTCCAGGCGAGGTTCATGCCGATCATGCCCTTGACGATGTCTTCCTTGCCCGAGTCGACCTCGAAGCCGAAGATGTTCTCCTTGAGGCGCAGGAGGGTTTCCTTGACCTTCTCGACGTCTTCTTCCCCGCAGCGGTTGAAGATCTCCGCGAGTTTGGGGGAATAGTTCTCGACCGCCTCGTCCCATTTGCCGGGGATGAGGTCGAGGTTCTCGTCGAAGCAGCCGGATCCTTCCATGGCGGCGAGGATGTCGTCCTGGAACTCCGCCATGATGCCGACGGAATAGGTGTCGCGCATGGAATCCTTGACGGACATCTCGCCGTGAAAGCGTTCGTCCCAAAGGGAATTCCAGTCGTTCATCGCGAGTTTGACCTCGTCTTCCTCGAGCCCTTTGTCATATGCGATTTTCGCGGGGTTGTAGAGGATGCCGAGGGTTCCCCACATGTACCCGACGGAATAGTCGCCGACGGAGCATGTTTTCCCATCGATTTCCGCGGTCAAGGAATCGAGCTGATCCATGAGGTAGGGGGAGCAATAGGAGAGGTAATTCGGGACGCGATTGAAATCGATGCTTTGGAGCATCCCCTGGCTCATCATCTTCTGGATCGTGTAGTCGGAGGCGGTGATGAGGTCATAGACGGATTTGCCCGTCTTGAGGGACGAGAGCATCGTCTCGTTCGTGTCGTAGGTGTCGTAGACGATCGAGACCTTCTTGCCGAGCTTCTCGGATTCGTATTCCTCGAACCCGGAGAGGACATCATCGAAGGTATACTCGTTGCCGTCTTCGTCGACATAATCGAATTCGTCTTCCCCGATGTAGTCTTCGCAGTTAAGAAGACGCAGGGTAAGGCCTTCTTCCGCCGGGGCGCAGCTTGCGAGGCTCGCCGCGGCCATGAGGGTGCCGAGAACCAAAAGCAGGCGGGACGTGTATCTGTTTTTCATGCTTGATTACCTCCCTCTCCGATGCTTTGCCTTGCGGGATTGGACGTTGCGGTAGATCGTGACGCCCAAGACGATCGCAAGGACAAAAAGGAAGATGAACGTGGTAAGGGGCCGCATCGTCGGGGGGATGGGGCCTTTCTTGATCTTGGCTTGCACCAAGGTGGACAAGGTCTCGATCGTCTTCTCGCCGGAGAATAGACCCGCCCCGCGGGTGAAGGCGGTGACGATGAAGTCATCGAGGGAGAGCGTGATGGCGAGCAAGAAGCCGGAGGCGATGCCCGGGAGGATTTCCGGGAGGGTGGCTTTCAAGAGGGCCTGGCGCTGGGTGCACCCGAGGTCAAGGGCCGCTTCGTAAAGGGCGGGATCCATCTGCTGGAGTTTCGGCTTGACCGAGAGGTAGACGAAGGGGACGCTCAGGATGACGTGGCCGACAAGCAGGGTCCAGAAACTGAAGATGTTCGTGCCTTGAAAGAGGTAATTGCCCGCGAAAACGAAGAGGACGGTGAGCGAGAGCGCGATGACGATTTCGGCGTTGACGACCGGGATTTGCGTCGTCGTCTCGCAGAAAGTGCGCCAATGCTTCTTGGAATAGAAGGTGCCGATGGCGCCCAAGGTCCCAAGGAGGGTCGAGACGAGGCCGGAAACGAGGGCCAGGACGATGGTGTTCGCGAGGGCGATGCCGATCTCTTCGTCTTGGAAGAGGCGGCCATAGAGGTTGAGATTGAAGTCGCCCCATTGGCCGATGACGTCGGTATCCGTGAAGGAGGAGGCGATGAGGACGAGGATGGGGACGTACATGAGGATCAGGAAGATCCAGATGTAGCATTGGCCAAACACCTTGCGAAGAAGGGATTGGCGTTTGATCTTGGTCTCGTTCGAGACGGGTTTCGCGCTTACCATGCTCCGACCTTCCTTTCTCCATCCCCGCGGAATTTGCGCGTCGCGACCATCGAGATGGCGATGAGGACGAGCATGACGAGGGCCATGAAGGAACCCTCATTCCATTGGGATTGGCTGAAATTCAAATAGATGATGTTGCCGAACAGGGTGAGCTTGCCTTCGGAAAGGGTATCCGAGATGACGTAGCTCGACATGGTCGGCATGAAGACCATCTCCGCGGCGGAGACGATGCCGGGGACGGACTGGGGGAGGATGCTGTGGATGAACGTCTGGAACGGGTTGGCCCCGAGGTCCCTCGCCGCCTCGATCTGGGATTTGTCGAGTTTGATCATCGTCGTGTAAAGCGGGAGGATCGTAAACGGCAGGTAGTTGTAGACAAGGCCGATCATCGTCGAGACATAGGGATGATCCCCGCCGCGGATGCCGAGCCAATTGAGGACGTCGCGGGTGGCGCCGGTGCGAAGGACGAAGTTGATCCACATCGGCATGACGAAGAGCATGACGAGGACGACGTTCTTGTTCACCTTCTTATCCGCGAGCAAATAAGCAAGCGGGTAGCCGATGACAAGGCAGATGAGGGTATTGAGGATCCCGAGGAACAAAGAGACGACGAGCACGTTCAGCTTGGTCGGGGACGTGAAGAAGGAAACGAGCGCTGCCCAGGAAAAGGTCAAGCTCTCGGTCCCGTCCGCGGCGTAAACCGTTTCGGTGAAGGCATAGAGGACGATGATGAGGATGGGGAGGATGACGAAGAGGACGAGAAAGAGCGCGTAAGGGAAGGAAAGGTAGGACCGCTTGAACGCGAAGAACCTTTCCGCGCTGCGCTTGGCACGGGATTTTTCCATCGCTTATTCCTCGACTTCGTAGGCGTCCAAAGAGCCTTTGAGGCGAAGCTTGATGTCTTCTTTCGCGACTTCGATGGAGACGAGATCCCCCTCGTTCCAAGAATAGGGCGAGTTGCAGATGAAATCTTCCTCGTCGTCGGTGCGGACGAGGTATTGGTAGTGGTCGCCGATCCAGACGGCGCTTAGGATCTCGCCGGAGCTATGGCCTTGCGAGAGGTCGTCGGAAAGGATGACCTTGTCGAGGGAGACGACCGCGACGACCTTGGCTTCCTTGCGGAAATCGTAGACTTTCTTGGTCGCGGGGCAAAGGACGGTGCCATCCTCTTGGAGAACGCCGCCTTCGACGAGTTGGGTGACGTCCACGGGGAAGGCGTCTTCGCCGATCACGACGTCGTTGTCCCCGTCGATATAGGCATCGACGTATTCGTTCTCGTCATAGGTCTTTTCCATGACCTGGATGTTCGCGGGCTCGACGCTCAAAGAGACGGTCGTGCCGACGGGGCGATCCTTCGTGTCGCGGCAGGCGACCTCGCTTTTGCCGACGAGGACGACGTACTGGTAATGGACGCCGCGTCACCCGAGGTGATGTAGTCAAAAAATGCCTGCGCGGTTTCTGAAAGGGGCGTGCTCTTCTTGGTGACGAGGACAAAGGGACGCTGAACCACATAGGCGCCGCTTTTCACCGTGGCCTCTGAGGGAGAAACGCCATT
>JAEDJP010000103.1 GCA_016296285.1 Bacilli bacterium | reverse complement strand
TCCATCGCCTCTGGCTTCTTGACCCTCTTCTCCCTTTATTTCCTCTACGGCCTCATCGCCATCTCCATTTCCTACCTTCGGGGGATCGGGGGCCTCAAGGAAGGCATTCGCCGCTACAAGGAAGAAAAGAAAACCAGGCGGGACGTCAATGCGTTTTTGAGCGCATGCTACGCCTTTCTCTTCGGCCTCACGCAGTATGGGATCGCGGCCGTGGAAGCGAGTTCGTTCCTGCTTTCCGTCTCGGTCATCTACTTTCTCATCGCCGTCGCGAAGTTCTATCTTCTCTCGCATTCCACCGAGGGGAAGGCAGAAAAAAGGAGGACGTTGTTCCTCTTCTCCGGCTTCTATTTCTTCATCGCGATCGCCATCGCCGCGATGGCAAGCCTCCTCCGCGCGCGGGAGGGGGATTTCGCCCACTCGACCATCGAATGCCTCGTCAACGGTACGTATGCCTTCACGTTGCTTGGCTTCACGATCGCCTCGACGGTCCGTTCCTTGAAATCAAAAGACGGGGGGAACCTTCTCTTTCTCTCGGTTCGTCACGTGAACACCGTCTATTCCATGTTCGTCTTGACGATCTCGTTCATCAATTCCTTCTCCGAGAACCCGAGCTCGGAAAAACTCTTCATGATCCTCGTCGGGGGGATCGGGGCGCTCCTCATCCTCGGGTATTCCTTCGTCCTTCTTTTCCTCGCGTGCCGAAAGAAAGCCGGTCCCGCGCAGCTCAATTCTTGATCAAGTCCTCATTGCGGCTTTGGAGGGGCAACGACCATTCGTAATCGGACAGGAAGTCGTTTTGGAACAGGGAATGGTCCCCATCGAGGAACCGATAGTAATCGCAATCGATTTTCGACGTGTCGAGGGCAATCTTCCCTTTGAGGAAGGTGACCCCGTCGAACCCGATTTCCTTGAGGACGGAACGGAGACGCCACACGGCATCGCGGTAGAGGATGCGAGCCTTGTCGAGGTCTTTGTCGGGCCAAAGGCACGTGATCGCGTGCTCCATCGTGAGGGTTTTCCCGCGCATCGAAAGGAGCAAGGCGAAAAGTTCCTTGGCCTTGGAGGACGAGAAGCTGACCGCGATGTTGCCCATGAAGCAATCGAACGTCCCGAACATCATGGCACGCAATCGCCTCGCCTCGTTGGTAAGGATCGAGAAGAAACAGCTGAGTTCCATGGCGTCGAGAGGCTTGTGGATGATCTTGACCACGTTGGGGGCGATGCTCGGGGGCAAATCATCCCAATCAAGAACGAGTCCCGTCACGTAGACGATCTTCACGTTCTTGCGGATCGAGAGAATGCTGCCAGCGAGGCGGAAGCCGTCGACCGAAGGCATGTTGACGTCGAGGAAGGCGTAATCAACCTCGTGGTTTCGCACGAAAGAGAGGATGGAGGCCTCGTCGTCGAGGAAATAGGAAAACTCGAGCTCGAGGTTTTGGGACACCGTCTTGTCGAAGAATTCGTGCAGGTAATTGCGTTCGTCGTCCACGACCAGAACTCTCATGTTAATCTACCTCCTTCTTGGGGATGCGGATGCGAATGTCAGTGCCCTTCCCCGGCGTGCTATCGATGTGCATGTCCGCGTCAAGCAGGGAGCGGAAGCGTTCCAGAGAAGACTTCATCCCGGCGCCTGGCTTGATTTCCTTCGGGTCGAAACCGACCCCGTTATCCCGAATGCGAAGCAGGATGACATCCCCTTCGTCGCGGGTCGAGATCTCGATGACCCCGTTTTCGCGGTTGCGGATCCCCGCATGCTTCACGGCGTTCTCGATCAAAGTCTGGACGGCGAAGTTGGGGACGGAAAAGTCCTCGATGTCGATATCGTAAATGACGGGCAGGTCCTTGCCGGTCTTGAGGTTCTCGAACTCGACGTAATTCATGATGCCTTGGATTTCTTTCTCGAAGGGGACGAGATCGACGTTCGCGGATTCGATCAAGGTGCGCAGATTCCGGGACAAGAGGCCGATCGCGCGGTCCCCTTCTTCTTCCCCATGGCCATAGCAGGCCTTCACCGTGTTGAGGGCGTTGAAGAGATAATGGGGGCCCGCTTGACGGAGCAAGACGTTCATCCGGAGAGCCTTTGCCTGGTTCTCGAATTTTTGTTTCTCGTATTTTTCCTTGTTGGATTGTCCCATGAAGGCGAGATAGATGGACACTTGGAGGAGAACGATGACGAAAGAGGAATCCTGCAGGAGGCCAAGCCCTTTGCCGTATCGGTAGCAAAGGATTTCCCCGAGAATCGCGAAGAGACCGAACAAGGCAATGTGGTGGGTCGTGCAGAAGGCAAAGCGGTTCTTGGTCAAGAACGGGATGAAAAGGAAGGTCTTGAATAAGGCGAACACCCCGAAGACGGCGACGTTGATGATGGTCAAGGCGAAGAGGTAGGTTTCCGGGAAGAACGCGTAAAGGGCGGAAAGGGCGACCGTCAAAGCGCAGGAAATCCCGATGAACGCGAATTCAAGGGGCGAAACCGGCATCTTGAAGTCGGACCGCAGAAAGAGGAAATGGAAAAGCGCCACCGCGTAGAAAGCGATGATCGACACGGCGTGGAAAACGTTGTGCAAAGGGGCGTAAAGCTCGAGAGGATTCGCGTAAGGGATGTTGAACTCGGTCGAGAAGGCGATCGCGATGACGAGGCAGAACGTCGCGAAGAACGTGTAGGGGTTGGCCTCGCGATTCACGAAGCGGGCAACGAACTCCACCGCGGACAAGATGCAGACGAGGGTGAGGGCGATCGCCGCGGACACGGCGTTGGCCTTTTGGTAGGCAATCGAATCGAGCCACCCCATGTTTGCGCGAAACAGGGCGACGAAGAGAACGAAAACCGCCGCGGAGACGATATCGATGGTAAGGACGATCCAGCTTTCTTTCTTCATCTTGGTCTTGGTTTACAAGTTTAACGGGGCGTTCCCGATTCGACAATGCCAAAACGAGAAAGGGGCGAGGAAACTAATCCGCTCGGGCGGCGAACCGGAAATGGGGCATATCGGCGCCTCGATAATGCTTGGTCCAGGAATCCGCCTTCGTCATGCCGTTGCGGATGGCCACGTTTTGGGAGGGTACGTTCGTGTCCCGGATGATGGAACACACCTCGGCGGCGCGCAACGTCTCGAACGCGTACTTCTTGCAAGCCCGCGCGGCCTCGGTCGCATAGCCGTTATGCCAATAACGCCTGTTGAAGAGGTAGCCGATTTCAAGCACCTTGTCTTCTTTCCACGTTTGCATCGTGAGGCCGCATTGACCGATCATCTTGCCGTTTTCCTTCAGGATGACCGCCCATAAGCCGAAGCCCGTCTCGCGATAACGGGTGAGTTGGGAGTCGAGCCAATTCTGAACCTCGACATCGTTGAAGGGGCCTTCATAAGCCGTCATGGTCTCCGCGTCTTGCAGGATCTCGCAAAGCGAACCGAAATCCGCCTGGGTCATTTCCCTCATGTATAGTCTTTCCGTTTCGATAATCATGGCAGTTCTCCTCTTCTTTTGGGGCCCATCCAATTCGCGTTGCTAAAAGGGGCCGACTCTTGCATGGGTATCATATTCCTCTTGATGAAGAAAAACTTGATTCGTCTTTGCGCCGCGTTCTTTTTCTTCTGCGCGGCCATCTCGCGCCTCTAGGCAAAATCCGGTCGAACAACCATGGGCTGCCTTCGTTCGCCGAATCCACGATTTCGCATACCCTTCTTGCGTTCTTTTATAGGATCGCTTCATCAAGAGTCGATAAAAAATGCCCCAACGATGGATTGAGGCAATGCGATTTTGGTGGAGCACCCTGCGGGAATCGAACCCGTATATTCGGCTTGGGAAGCCGATGTTCTACCACTGAACTAAGGGTGCGCAAGGACAATTATATACGGAATCCTTGGGCTGTCTACTTTAATTTGACGTACCGCAGCCTCGCGTCTTTGGCCTTGGCAAGATCGCGGGCGAAGGCCATCGCGTCTTCCTTTTTCGCGAAGGTGCGCACGGGCGCGGACCCTTTCTCGAAACGGACCTTGAACCGGCCTTCGGGGCAGGCGGCGTATTTCGCGAGGAGGGTTTTGACGGGATCGGGGCGAAGGATGCGAGCAGGGGCGATGGCAACGGGTTCGATCGCCGGGGCGGCAGGCTCCAAGGCCGGTTCCTCTCGCACGGCTTCTTCGGTCGCGGCGGGAATGGTCGCGATGCCTTCTTCCCTGGCCTTCTCGGCTTCCGCGGCAAGGCGATGGATTTCGTTTTCCTTTTCCTCGAGGGCGTTGAGGACCACGACGAAGCGATGGGTGGCAAGGAAGGGGCCGACGATGATCGGGAGGCCGAGGAATGTCCAAAGGACGAAGAACTTGCCGTTGATGCGGGGGCGTTCCATGCCTTTGTCTTTCGCGAGCTGGCCGACC
>JAEDJP010000010.1 GCA_016296285.1 Bacilli bacterium | reverse complement strand
AGAAAAGCTCTCCAAGACCGTGGAACGCAACCAGAAAATCCGGAAGGGGGTTGGCCTTTTCTTCGTCTATGCCTTTCTCATTCTCATGGCGATCGTCGTTCTCTTCCCCTTCTATTACATGATCGCCGCGTCCTTCATGACCCAACAGGAGGCCAATAGCGGAGCGTGGCTCCCCGCCCTTTCTAGCGCCTGGGAAAACGCCATCTACAACTACACGAACACCTTCACGCGTTTGCAATTCATGGAGCACGTTGGGACGACCCTTATCGTCGCGATTGCTACGACCATCCTCCAATTGCTGACCACCGTTCTCGCCTCTTTCGCTTTCGCTCGGCTCCGTTTCCGCGGACGGGATGTCCTGTTCCTTCTCTTCTTGGCCACCATGATGGTCCCGGGGGAATTGCTCGCGATCGCGAATTACACCACGATGGCGAACATGCATCTCATCGGCAAGAACCAAACCTATTGGCAGGCGTTGCTCGTCATGATCCTCCCCCTCATCGCCTCTTCCTTCTACATCTATCTCCTCCGCCAGAACTTCAAGCAAATCCCCGAAGAGCTGTATCTCGCGGCGAAAGTCGACGGGAAAAGCGACTGGCAGTTCTTGTGGAAAGTCATGGTCCCCCTCTCGAGCCCGACCCTTATCACGATCGCGATTCTTTCCTTCATCGGCTCCTGGAATTCCTACGTTTGGCCAAGCCGCGCGGTTTCCAAATCGGAATACCAAGTCATTTCCGTCATCATTCGCACCGGCGTCTTGACCGTCCAAGACGAAACGGGCAATTGGGTCACGATGCTCCCATGGCAAATGACGGCTTCGGTCCTCACGGTCGTGCCGCTTCTCATCCTTTTCATCGTTTTCCGAAAATTCATCATGTCGGGCACGAGCAAAGCGGGCATTAAAGGCTAACGAAATCCGCTTTGTTACCGTTAGGTAAATCGATACCGCTTTCATAGTGGATTTTTTTCGAAAGCGTTTATAATGTTTTTCGTCTCAAAACGAGCATTCATAAAGGAGAGACAAAGAAAATGAAGCAAACGAAAACCAAAGCGTTGGTCTTGGCGTTGCTTGGCATCGTGGGTTTGTCCGCTTGCGGCAATGACACCCCCGTGAACGAGGACGTTGAGGTTGAATGGTGGGTTCCCTGCGGTTCTGACACCACGGGCAACAACATCTATGCCTACTGCAGCGAAATGGCCACCGCTTTCACGGAAGCGAATCCGAGCATCAAAGTGAAGGTTACCTCCAAAGGCTCCTATAGCAACGACTACAATGGCGCGGCCAGCGCGGTTTCCGATGCGTTGACCGGCGGCAACACCCCGACGATGGTCACCACCTATGGCACCTATGTCGCCGCGTGGCGCAAAGCGGCCCCAGAGGCCGTTGCCGATGTCACTTCCCACGGCGTCGCCATGGAAGCTGACGCTGATTTCAACCAAGATTACCTCAAGGTCGAAAAGCAGCAATACAACAACGCCGCTTACTACTCTCTTCCTTATTCCAAATCCGGCGAAACCCTCCAATACAACGTCGAGGCCTTCGCCGCCGTCGGCGATGCCGTTCCTGGCGCCGCCATCGAAAACGGCTATCCCGCCCCGAAAGCTCGCGCCGAGAAGCAAGCCTATAGCGTCCCGACGACCTTCGCCGAGATGATGACTCTCGCGAGCCAAATCAAGACCGATTACCCCTCCATCGAGTGGGGTCGCGGGGAAGATGGCTACTACAAAGCCGTCCCCGTCATCTATGAATCCGCGATGAACCTCTTCGTCACGGTTCTCGAATCCGCCGGCATCCCCTTCCTCGATGTCTCGAAGTCCCCGGCCCAATCCGCCGTCTTCCTCGATGATCAGCGCGTGAAGGACATCTGCGTCCAGCTCAAGAAATGGTCCAACGACGGCCTCTTCGCCACCGCGGATCAGCTTCCGATGCGCAACGAATACAGCCACGAATATCCGTCCACCTTCGTCGGCGCCGGCAAATCGTTTGTCATGATCACCTCCACCGCGAACGCCCCCTGGGACGCCGCGGATGGCTATTCCATCGGCTTCACCAAGGTTCCGAAGTGGGATGCTTCCTCTGCTTATCGCACCCTTTCCCAGGGCCCGAGCATCGCGTTCTTCAACCACGCGAATCCCAAGGAACTCGAAGGCGCCCTCAAGTTCTATGATTTCTTGACCGCGAAGGAAAACACCGCTCGCCTCGCCCTTGAGACCTATTACTTCCCGTCCCGCAAGAGCTCCGCGGAAGTCGAAGGCATCAAGAAGGCCGTCGAAGACGCCGGCAAGACCGTCACCTTCGAGACCGCTTACGCCGACAAGAAGTCCGCGTATCTCGGCGACATTCTCGTTTTGAACGACGATATCACCGCTTCCCGCGAATACTTCATGTCCCCGGTCAACGAACTCTCCGGCAAGGTCCGTTCCGCGGTTTCCGGCATCCTCCGCAACCTCTTCAACGACGTGGCCACCACGAGCGATGCTGACATCCGCTCCATGGTCGATGCCCAGTTCGCGAGCGCGAAGAACACGATTCTCGCCTAATCGAAGGATGGAAGAGGAAAATCTTCAAAACAGCCAACGCCAAGAAGGGGAGCGATCCTCCCCTTCTTTCCGTTTGGAAAAGGAACGGCTCTGCACCAAAATCCACGAAACCAAGGTCGCGAAAACCTATAGCGCCTCCCATCTCGTGCTCGGTGGGATCCTCCTCGTGATTTCCCTCATCTTCCTTTTCATTTCCTTCAAATACAATTCCATCGGTCAGAAGCGTTTTGCCCCTAAAAGCATGGAATTCATCGCTTGCCTCATCACGGGCGCCGCTTCCCTTGTCTTGCTTGTTTTAGGCTCCGTCCAAATGGTTTTAAGGACCAAACGGATAAAATCCTTAACCCACGACCTAAACGCGCTCAAAGAGGCGGAAAAAGGCTCAGGCAAGTAAGGAACGACAAGACAAAAGAAATGCGAGGTTTCACGTCTCGCATTTTTTGTTATTTCGCATCAAGGAAGTCGTCGGAATTCGCATCCCCAGGTTCTTCTTCCGCCTTGGGCGTTTCCGTTTCGTTCGGGACGTCTTCCGCTTCGGCATCTTCCGGGGAAATCCCGTCCATGGCCATCATGTCTGCCATCTCGGGATCCTCTTTCCAACGCTCTTCGTCAAGCACCTTTTCTTCCGAGGCGCTTTCTTCAGGGGTTTCCTTCTCGTCGCTTGGGACAACAGGGGTTTCTTCCGTGTTTTTCCTTGTCTCGAACTCGTCGAAATTCTCGATGTTCTTCGCTTCTTCCCTGGCGGCCCCGATCGTGCGGGAATCCAAGATGACGGGGGCGGAAGACGTCGCGGGGGCGGCATGGGTTTCATCCTCCCCACGGATCATGCGGGCAAGATCATCGTTGTTCGTCCGAGCGTATTCCGCTTCTTCTTCCGCGTCATCGAAGATGGCTTCCGTCGTGCGATCATCGATGACGATCGTCTGGGAAAGCATGTCATGGATGCATTGATGCTGACGGTTCATGAGCATGACGATATATTCCACGAGATACACGAGGGCGACCATCAAGAACGTAAGCATCTGGGAGAAGGGTAAGAGGAGAAGGGCCAGCGGAAGCATCGCGAGGAAAGCGTGCAGCATGACGTTCACCTTGCCGGCTTTGTAGCCGTCCGCGTGGATGACGGACATCTTAAGGAAGAGTTTGCCAAGCGTTTTCCCGCGTTTCGTGAAGCACGGAACCAGGAAAAAGAAGATCAAGGGGGCGGCAAGGGTGCCGGGGACGCTTGCGAGATACATCGCCTTGGACCCGATGGATTCATAAGCGAGGGCGCTTGGCTGGACGACGAACGAATTGCAGGCTTTCGCATAGAGGCCGCCCGTGGTTTGGCCATCACCCATGAACACCTCGTAGATGCTCTTCAAAAGGGCAAGGCGGGAATCCTCGTCGGTCGCGGGATCGGTTAGTTTCGCTTGCGTATCGGCGTTCAAAACAGGCGCGGAGGTGTAATCAAGCGGATTCTCGGAGCCATCTTTTTGAGCAACCGTGAAATACGGGTTCGGGACTTCGGGGGAACGATCTTCGTCGATCGCGATGTCGTACACGGCATAAAGGATGTGTTTGCCAAGCTCCTCCGCGTAGCCTGGGGCCCCGATTTCGAGTTCCGTTTCGAAGCCGTTGACGACGAAGCCGTTGTCGTTGGCCCCGTTCCCTTGGCCGCAAGCGGAGAAATAATAATTCCAGACGACGTTGTTCAACTCGCCATAATGGTTATAGAGCGCTTCGCCTTTATCTTCGTAGGAAATGAGTTCTAGATTGCCATCGTTCCGCGAATAAAGCCCGGAAGCTTCAGCGAGAGAATAATAGGCCTCCTTGGCCTCGTTATAGCCCGCGGCGGGGGCGATGACGTAGCTCCCGAGGGTGTAGCGGATGGCGGTCCCGACGATCAACGCGAAGAGGGCGTCAATCGCAAAGGCGCCGATTTCTTTCCCGAAAGAAGCTTGGGAGATATAGACAGGTAGGGTTTTCTTTTCTTTCATAATGAACATATCTTATCAAAGATAAGGGATGATGAAATCGTTTTGCGCCAAAAAAGAGGACCGTCCGTCCTCTTTTCAGGAAATCACGCTTTTGGCTTTCCCGTCTTGTTTGGCTTTATAAAGGGCTTGGTCGGCCTTCTCGAAGATCTTTTTCTCGTCCGTTTCGCCTTCCACCGCGCAGATACCCGCGGACAAAGCCAAGGGGAAGCGCCCGTCGAGGCTCTTGAGGGATTCGTTGATCTCGGCGATTTGAAGGGCGACTTCCTCGGTTTCTTTGAAAGACACGACCGCGAATTCATCGCCGCCGTAACGGAAGACGCCATCCCCAAACGCGTGGGCAAGGGAGCCGGCGAGAAGCACCAACGATGCGTCTCCTTCGCCATGGCCGAACGTGTCGTTGATGGCCTTGAAGTTATCGATGTCCATGAGCGAGAAGGTGAATCGTTTCCCTTCCTTGATGAGCTGGTCGATATAACGGTCCAAGCTGCGACGATTCAAGACCTTGGTCAATCCGTCTTTGTTCGCGAGTTCCTGCAGCTGCTTCGTCATGCGATATTGTTTGCAGGAAGAATGGTAGCTTCGCGCCTCGACGACGAAAGCGACGAGCAAGAAGATCCCGAGATTGAGCCAGAAAGGCATCTGACCCGGGAAAACATCGAAACACGCGATGGTGAGAAGCATGACGCCCGTCGCGAAAAGCTCGACGAGAAGAAAGAAATATGGGCGGAACGTGATGACGGCTCCGACCGCAGCAAGCAACGTCATGAACGTCACGATGTAGCCGCCCCCGACGACATCAAGGCCCGAGATGATGGCGCCCCAGCAAACGAGCAGGATGCTATACACGGTAGTGGCCCAAACCGCGAGACGGAGATTTCTTTGTTTCACGTTGCAATAGCGATTGATGATCAAGGCGACAACGGAAAGGACGATGAGGATGATGTATCCCGAGAAATAGGCGATTCGCCTGGGATTCGTCAAGTCAAAAGAATAGATCCCATAGCCCACCATGAAAAGCTCAAGGGCAATGATTAAGACGAGGAAAGCCTCGTATGCCCTCCAGTTGGAAGCCATATTCTTTTCCAGAAGGACAAAAGTGCTGATGGAGTCCTTTGGGCGAGAGGAACGTCCCCCCAGCATCTCGCGCAAACGTTTCATAGGCGTATGATACCTTGAAAGGCCAAAAACTCCTACTGCTTTTTCTTAAAAAATAAGAAAAACCACCCGATTTTGCTCGGGTGGTTCGGCGTTTGCTTTAGAAACTCAGTGGAGAATCTCGGCAACGGTGCCAGCGCCGACGGTGCGGCCGCCTTCACGGATGGAGAACTTGGTGCCCTTTTCCATAGCGATCGGGTGGATGAGTTCGACGGTGAAGGTGACGTTGTCGCCCGGCATGACCATGTCAACGCCCGCGGGGAGCGTGATGGAGCCGGTGATGTCGGTGGTGTGGAAGAAGAATTGCGGACGGTAGCCGTTGAGGAAGTGGGTGTGACGGCCGCCTTCTTCTTTCTTGAGGATGTAGGTGGTAGCGGTGAACTTGTCGTGCGGGACGATGGAGCCCGGCTTGGCAAGGACTTGGCCACGCTCGACTTGGTCGTGGGTGATGCCACGGAGAAGCGCGCCGATGTTGTCGCCGCCCTGAGCGTAGTCGAGGGTCTTGCGGAACATTTCGAGGCCGGTGACGACGGTCTTCTGGGTCGGCTTGATGCCAACGATTTCAGCTTCGTCGTTGAGTTTGATAACACCACGCTCGACACGGCCGGTGACGACGGTGCCACGGCCAGAGATGGTCATGACGTCTTCGATCGGGAGAAGGAAGGGCTTCGCGTCATCGTGGACGGGATCCGGGATGTAGGAATCGAGGGCATCCATGAGCTCGAGGATGGGCTTGACGGCGGCATCATCGAGAGAGGTGGCCTGGCCGGCTTTGAGAGCGGAGCCTTTGACGACGGGGGTGTCATCGCCCGGGAAGTCGTACTTGTTGAGAAGGTCACGGACGTCCATTTCGACGAGGTCGATGAGTTCGGGGTCATCGACTTGGTCGCACTTGTTGAGGAAGACGATGATCTGAGGAACGCCAACCTGACGGGCAAGGAGGACGTGCTCCTTGGTCTGCGGCATGACGCCATCGGTCGCGGCGACAACGAGGATCGCAGCGTCCATCTGAGCGGCGCCGGTGATCATGTTCTTGATGTAGTCGGCGTGCCCCGGGCAGTCAACGTGGGCGTAGTGGCGCTTTTCGGTTTCGTATTCGACGTGAGCGGAGTTGATCGTGATGCCACGGGCGCGCTCTTCCGGAGTGGCGTCGATGTTGGCATACGCCATGTCTTTGGCGAGGCCCTTCATCGCGAGGACGTGGGTGATGGCCGCGGTAAGGGTGGTCTTGCCGTGGTCGACGTGGCCGATGGTACCAACGTTAAGGTGGACACGGTCACGGTTGAATTTTTCTTTTGCCATTTAATTTTCCTCCAATATTGGTTAGCAAATTGGCTTGTTAATGATAGAGCACCGAAATCGGTTTGACAATACGTAAGTATTGCTGATTAGCGGTTATTCATGGACGATTTCTTAACGATTTCGTCTTGGACATACCGCGGGACTTCCCCGTAGTGGGAGAAGGTCATCTGGAAGTTGCCACGGCCCTGCGTGATGGAACGGAGGTCGGTGACGTAACCGAACATCTCAGCGAGCGGGACTTCGGCGTCGATTTCCTTCGCGTTGCCGCGCTGGATCTCGCCCGTCATGTTGCCACGACGGCGCGCGATGTCGCCGAGGACGTCGCCGTAATACTGTTCCGGAGCGGTGACCTCGACCTTCATGATCGGCTCGAGGATGACCGGGTTGCACTTCTTCGCGGCTTCCTTGAGAGCCAAGGAGGCAGCGACTTTGTAAGCGGCTTCGGAAGAGTCGACATCGTGGTAGGAACCGTCGAAGAGGGTCGCCTTGATGTCGATCGCCTGGTAGCCGGCGATGAGGCCGCGCTGCATGGCGTCTTCGAGACCTTGCTGGGTCGGCTTGATGAATTCCTTCGGAATCGCGCCGCCGACGATGGCATCGACGAACTCGAAGCCTTTGCCGGGGTTCGGCTCGAAGCGGATCCAGACGTCGCCGTATTGGCCGTGACCGCCGGACTGTTTGACATAGCGGCCTTGGGCTTCCGCGGTGGCGCGGATCGTTTCGCGGTAGTTGACCTGCGGGGCGCCGACGTTGACCGAGACGCCGAATTCGCGGCGGAGACGGTCGATGAGAACGTCGAGCTGGACCTCGCCGATACCGGCGATGATGGTCTGACCGGTTTCCTCATCGGTGTGGACGCGGAAGGTCGGGTCTTCTTCAGCGAGTTTGACAAGAGCGGCGGACATCTTCTCTTGGTCGGCCTTGGTCTTCGGCTCGACGGCCTCTTCCAAGACCGGTTCGGGGAAGCTGAGCTTTTCGAGGATGATGTCTTCGTTCACGTCGCAGAGGGTGTCGCCGGTCGTGGTGTTCTTCAAACCGACGATGGCGCCGATCTCACCGGCGTGAAGCACTTCGACTTCCTGACGGTGATTGGCGTGCATGAGGACGACGCGGCCGATGCGTTCCTTGCCTCCGTTGGAGGAGTTGAGAACGTAGGAACCGGCGCGGAGGACGCCCTGGTAAACGCGGACATAGGCAAGACGGCCGATGAAGGGGTCGGTCGCGATCTTGAACGCGAGGCCGACGAACGGCTTGTTGTCGGTCGCTTCGCAGACATAGGGCTCGCCGTTTTCGGTCCCTTTCTCGCCCGGGATGTCCAAGGGAGAGGGGAGGTAGGCGACGACCGCGTCGAGGAGCGGCTGGACACATTTGTTCTTGTAGGCGGTACCGCAGAGGACCGGGAAGAAGGAGACGGTCAAGACGGCTTTGCGGATCGTCTTCTTGATGAGTTCTTCGTCGGGTTCTTCGCCTTCGAGGACCATCATCATGAGGTCATCGTCATACGCGGCGAGTTTCTCGAGGAGTTCGGCGCGATAGAGATGCGCTTTGTCGAGGAGCTCGGCCGGGCAGTCGGTGACGACGGGGTTGTCGCCCTTGTTGTCCTCATAGATATAGGCTTTCATCGTGACGAGGTCGACGCAGCCTTTGAATCCGCCTTCGCGGCCAATCGGGCACTGAATCGGGGCGGCGTTGACGCCGAGGAGATTCTTGAGGGTGTCCAAGCAGAGGTCGAAGTCGGCGCCGGTGGCGTCCATCTTGTTGCAGAAGACGATACGCGGAACGTTGAATTGGTCGGCTTGGCGCCAAACGGTTTCGGTCTGGGGCTCGACGCCGTTCTTGGAGTCGAGGACGGTCACCGCGCCGTCAAGGACGCGGAGGGAGCGCTGGACTTCGACGGTGAAGTCGACGTGCCCCGGAGTGTCGATGATGTTGAAGCGGTGCCCTTTCCAGAAGCAAGTGGTCGCCGAGGAAGTGATGGTGATGCCGCGCTCTTGTTCCTGGACCATCCAGTCCATGGTCGCGGTGCCTTCGTGGACCTCACCGATCTTGTGGGTGCGGCCCGTGTAATAGAGGATGCGCTCCGTCGTCGTGGTTTTGCCCGCGTCGATGTGCGCCATGATCCCGATGTTACGGGTATGAGGGAGATCGTAGGTCTCGCTCTCCTTGATTTCATTCTCGTTGTCGGCCATTGGAATTCTCCTTTAATTACCAGCGGAAGTGGGCGAAAGCCTTGTTGGCTTCGGCCATCTTGTGGACATCCTGCTTCTTCTTGACGGAAGCGCCATTGCCGTTGGCGGCATCGATGATCTCGTTGGCGAGCTTGTCTTCCATGGTCTTCTCGTTGCGAAGGCGGGAATAGGAGACGAGCCAGCGGAGGCCAAGGGTCTGCTTGCGTTCCGGGGAGACCTCGACCGGGACCTGATAGTTGGCGGCGCCGATGCGGCGGACCTTGAGCTCAACTTCGGGCATGATGTTGGAGAGGGCGGTCGCGAAGACGTCCATCGCGGACTTGCCGGTCTTCTCCTCGATCTTGGTGAAGGCGTGGTAGATGATGGTTTGGGCGGTGCCGCGCTTCCCATCGAACATGACGCGGTTGATCAAGCGGGTGACGAGTTTCGAATTGTAAACAGGATCGGGCAACACGTCGCGCTTTTCGTGTTTGGTTCTTCTAGACATAGTCGGTTCCTCCTAACTATTTGCTTTCCTTCGGCTTCTTGGTGCCGTAGAGAGAGCGGCCTTGGCGGCGGGCATCGATGCCGGCGCAGTCGAGGCAACCACGGATGATGTGGTAACGGACGCCAGGAAGGTCCTTGACACGGCCGCCACGGATCATGACGGTGGAGTGTTCCTGGAGGTTGTGTCCTTCGCCGCCGATGTAAGCGGTGACTTCGTAGCCGTTGCTGAGACGGACACGGGCGTATTTCCGGAGAGCCGAGTTCGGTTTCTTCGGGGTCATGGTGCCGACACGGGTGCAGACACCACGCTTTTGCGCGGAAGCTTGGTTGCTGGCGCGCTTCGTCAGGGAGTTCCAACGATGGCCTAAGGCCGGGGTCTTGGACTTTTTGACCGCGGACTTGCGGCCCTGCCGAACGAGTTGGTTAATGGTTGGCATTTGTGTTCTTTTCTCCTTATTGCTTGGTTCACACAATTCCCGGTGTATCAATCACCGGGGTAAATAAGACGGCCCAAAGGCCCTTACTTACGTCCGTGCGGTAGTTTAGAGATTGGAAAGGTGGTTGTCAATACGTTTTGCAAAAGATGAACGGAATCTTTTTGGCAACACACGGAACCCGATGTGTCAAAGGGAGGGGTAGCCCGGATTTTGGACGGTCTCGGCATAGCGCTTTTCAACGTCCTTAATCCACCTCTCGTGATCGCGGAAAAACCCTTTCTTGACCTCTTTCAAGGTCCCGGGTTGCGCTTCTTCTTTCTCGAGTTGAGTCAAGGGATAGGCCCCGTTGACGCGCCAGGAGTCGAGCATCCCGATGCGAATGGCGTCTTTCGGGCAAAGGAACGAGCAACGCATGCACATGACGCAGCGATGGCCGAAACGGATGTGCCCCTTCTTGTCGAGGGAGATGTTCCCCATGGGGCAAAGCGAGACGCAGGCCTCGCAAGAGATGCAACGGCCTTTGTCGACCCGATAGAAAAACGAATTGACGAAACCCCCTAGAAACTGAACGCGTAAAAGATAATGGGCCAGGCGGGCCATAAACGGGATTCGAATCTTCTTCGGTTTCCCTTTCGAAAGGTCCTCAATCATGATGGACAAAAGCTTGCGATCGATCGCGAGCAGTTTCCGCACGATATCGTCCTCGAACCGGAAATGGATGTTGTAAGGGAAGAGAAAATGGTATTCCCCGAGGATGCGGGCTTTCTTGCGTTTCAGGGAATGGATGAGCCCGAGGCTCGAGGCGTCGTTCCAAAACCAAGGTTCCCCGCTGTCCTTGTAGAAAAAGACGTTCTGACCGGGCGCAAAACGAGCCTTGCGGACGAAAGACAAAAACGGCTTGGGGGCGTTGAAGGCATAGATGGGATAGCCTAGGCCGACAAGGTCGTAGCCGCGGGCGTCAAACGTTTCGATCTTGTTGGGCGAGATCTCCACGCATTCAACGTCAAAGCCCTTTTCCTTGAGGGCGGCGGAAACTTTCTCCGTGAGGAAACGGGTATGGAAGGTTCCCGTGAAATAGAGCAATAGGCAACGCATGGTTCATCGGGGCCGGATGCGGAACGTGGCCTGCGTCAACGAGACGCTTTCGACCTTGAAGGTATAGCCGAGGCCTTCCCCGGAATGGAAGGAAAAATCCTCGAAAGCATCGTCGTTCATCCCCATCCCGGGATGGAAATAGACGTCGCGGGCTTCATCGGATTCCTTCCCCTGCGCGACGAAATGGGGGACCAAGGCTTTCGACCCGGAAGAGGCATCGAGCAGCTGGATCAGGAATTCGCCGGAAATGACGTCGCCCTCTTGCTTCCCGCCCGCGTTGGAGGCATAGAAATCGACGGTTTTCCCCGTGAGGTCAGTGGAGGGGGTGAGATAGGAAAGGCGCTCGCCGGTGGAAGAGGAATAGACCCCGAGGCGGGAATCGACGGCATACGCGAGCAGGCCGTATCCGTTGAGGGCGCCCCCATCGACCCGCGCATCGAAATGTCCTAGACCGCCGGGCGTCCCGTAAACAAGGAGCAGGTATTCGTCGTAAAGGGAGCCGTTCCAGTTGCGCCCAAGCAAGACGGCGTCTCCGGAATCCGCGAAGGGATGGAGGGAGATCGTCGCGTTCCCCGTGACGATGCGGGGCCGAATCCACCCGAGGAGGAACTTACTCCAAGGGTTGTGGTCGCCAAAGCCGGACCCCATCGGGTCCGTGTTCCCAAGAGGCGAGGATAGGTCGCTTGGGCTCTTCGGGTCGTTCAGATCGGGCAAGCCGAGCAAATGGCCGACCCCGTGAACAAGGGAACGGGGGTTGATGTTTCCCTTGTCGTCCAAGCAAAGGGATAGGGGACTCCAAAAGATCGGCGCGGGATCGCTTAAGGACGTCGCGGACAGCATGCGGGTCAAATCCATGGAGCCGTCTTCCTTTTGGGTGAAGGGGGCATCGTAAACGAAATAGACCGGCAAGAACGAGCGTCCCTTGGCGTCGACCGAGCGGAATTCCGCGCTGGGGCGATCTGGATAAGTCGCGTCATACCAAGTGACCGCGGTTTCGTAAAGGTCCTGAAGGACGGCCTTCTTCTTTTTCGCGGTTCGCACGAGATCGAGTTCCGAAACGGAATAGGGGGAACGGAAATAGGATGGGGCGACACTTCCGCTTAAGTGGAAACGGGAATAGGAGGAGGCGTCGTAATAAGCCGCGACGCTAGGGTAATCCCCTTCTTGAGCCCGCCCGAAGAACGCTTGGGAAAGGGCGAGGGGTCCGTCGGGATTTCCGGGGGAATCGGAGAAATCGACGGGAATCACGAGCAGCTTTTGCTCCCCGACGGAGGGGAGGCGAAACCGGGGCTCTCCCGACAGGAGATCGGAATAGACGGGGGAGACATCCTCCCCGACATGGACGAGACTTTGCAAGGAAGAAGGCGTCGAAAAGCCTTCCCCGGAGAGGAGGTCAAAGCCTTCGCGAAGAGGCGCGAACTCGTAAGGGATGAAGCCGATTCTGCCCGCGCACCCGCTCAAGAGGGGCAAAAGGAGCAAGGAACGAAAACGATTCGCCATGCCTACATTTTGTGGCAAGGCGCCCTAGAAAGAAAGAAAAATCCGTCCCGGGGGAACCGGAACGGATTTCGGGTTTGCTTACTCGGCGGATTTGAAGGCCTGAGACGGACGATCGTGGTCTTCGATGTACATCTCTTTGACCTTTTCCATCGCGGAAGCGACGCTCCACTTCTCGAGCATCTCCTCTTCTTCCGCCGCCTTGCGGAGACCGCGTCCCGCCGGGATGAGTTTTCCGGTGATGACGTTCTCTTTGAGGCCGTGGAGGGGATCCTTCTTGGCTTTGATGGCCGCGTCGGTGAGGACACGGGTCGTTTCCTGGAAGGAGGCCGCGGAGAGGAAGGAGTCGGTTTCGAGGGCCGCCTTGGTGATGCCAAGGACGAGCGGGGTGCACACCGCGGGGCGCTTGCCCGCCATGAGGAGCTTGGCGTTCTCTTCGTTGAAGGAACGGAGGGAGACGCGCTGGCCCGGGAGCATGTTGGAATCGCCGCCGTCGATGATGAACACTTTGCGGAGCATCTGGGAGATGATGATCTCGAGGTGCTTGTCGGAAATCGCGATGCCCTGGGCTTTGTAGACCTTCTGAATCTCTTTGATCATGTAGACCTCGAGTTTCTCGACGCCGGCGACCTGGAGCAACTGCTTGAGATCAACGGAGCCATCGGTCAATTTCGTGCCCGGCTCGACTTCTTCGCCAAGGTTGATGCGAGGCGTGACGCCGTAATCGGTTTCGTACGTCTTGACTTCCTCTTGGCCGCTCGCGAGCTTGTGGGTGACGGTGATGCGCCAGTGCTCGCCCGCGGGTTCGCGACCGGTGACAATGCCCGGAATCTCGCTGATGAGAGCCTGACGGCCCTTCGGGTGGCGAGCCTCGACGAGCTCTTGGACACGGGGCAAACCTTGGGTGATGTCGCTGCCTGCCATACCGCCGGTATGGAAGACTCGCATCGTGAGCTGGGTGCCCGGCTCACCGATGGATTGCGCGGCCATGATGCCGACCGCCTCGCCGATTTCGACGATCTTGCGGTCCGCCATGTTAAGACCATAGCAGTGGACGCAGACGCCATCCTTGGCTTGGCAGGTGAAGATCGAGCGGATCTCGACCTCTTTGATGCCGGCATCCACGATGCGCTTGGCATCGGCTTCTTCGATCAAGGTGTTGCCCTTGACGAGGACTTCGCCAGTCGCGGGATCGACGATGTCATGCATGGAGAAGCGGCCGATGATGCGGTCGTAGAGGGAACGGACGATTTCGTTGTCGCGGGCGCGGTCGCGGATCTCGCGGACCACGAAGCCGTGGTCGCAATGGCAATCTTCCTCGCGGACGATGACGTCTTGGGCGACGTCGACGAGACGGCGGGTGAGGTAGCCGGAGTCCGCGGTCTTAAGCGCGGTATCCGCGGAACCCTTACGGGCGCCGTGGGTGTTGATGAAGAACTCGGAGACCTTCATGCCTTCGAGATAGGAGGAGACGATCGGGAGTTCGATGGCTTCGTTCTTCGGGTTGGAGACGAGGCCCTTCATGCCGATGAGCTGCTTGAAGTTGTCGACGCTACCACGGGAACCGGAGTTCGCCATGATGACGAGGGGGTTGCGGATGTCCGCTTCCATCTGCGCCTTGACCGCGCCTTTGACCTCATCGGTGATCTTGGTCCAGATCTCGCAGATCTTGTCGTGGCGTTCCTTCGGAGTGAGGTAGCCGCGGCGAGCCGCTTCGTTGATGCGATCGACATCGTGCTGGCCTTGGGCGACCTTTTCGGCCTTGCCTTCGACGTCGCGGATGTCGGAGATCGCGACCGTGACGGACGAGATCATGGAGTAGTAGAAGCCTTGGTCCTTGATCTTGTCGAGGACGGCGGACGTCTTGATGGTGCCATAGGCGGCGAAGAGCAAGCCGATGAGCGGCTTGAGCTCGGATTTGCCGATGGCCTTCTTAAGCGGCAAGCCACGGCGGCCTTCCGGATGCTCATTCGGGGCGTAGTGCCCGTTGATGTACTGGAAGACGGGGGTGCCGATGCAATTCTCGTCGTAATCCTTCTCGATGTCGGCGGCGGTGACGAACCAAGCGTCCATCTCCTTGCTGCCAACAGCGATCTTCGGATCGTCGTTGATATAGCGGAAGTCATCGGGGAAGACATCGTTGAAGATGATCTTGCCGACGCTCGTGATCAAATACTTGCCGTTAACGTCTTCGGGCATGCCAAGACCGGGCTTCTTGTGGAGGTTTTTCGCGAGGATCGCGATGCGGTTGTGGAGGGAGACCTCGCCGTTTTGGTAGGCAAGGCGGACTTCCTCGATGGTGCCGAAGACCTTGGCATCGTTCATCGCGAACGTGCGGTTGGCTTCCGCCATCTTGTAAACGCCGGCGATTTCCTGCGCGTCGACGCCGGATTCCTCGTCCTTCTTCGCCAAGGTCTCGAGGAGCTCGGCGCGGAGGATGAAGTCGGAATAGGCTTCTTCGGTCGTGAGGTGGTAGTTGCCGAGGATCATGTCCTGGGAAGGAACGACGAGGGCGGTACCATCACGCGGGGTGAGGATGTTGTTGGAGGCGAGCATCAAGTTGACCGCTTCCTCCTGGGCGGCTTTGCCAAGGGGGACGTGGACGGCCATCTGGTCGCCGTCGAAGTCGGCGTTGAAGCCGGGGCAGACGAGCGGGTGGAGACGGATCGCCCTGCCGTCGACGAGCTTCGGCTGGAAGGCCTGGATCGAGAGGCGGTGGAGGGTCGGGGCGCGGTTCAGGAGGACCGGGTGATCCCCGATGATCTTCTCGACGATGTCGAAGACGACCGGCTCATAGCGGTCGATGATGTGATCGGCCGTCGTGAGGGAGGTCGCGCGCTTGCTGCGGATGAGTTCGGCGTCGATGAAGGGGCGGAGCAATTGGACCGCCATCTCCCGCGGGATGCCGCACTGGTACATCTTGAGGTCCGGTCCGACCGCGATGACGGAACGGCCGGAATAGTCGACACGCTTGCCAAGGAGGTTCTGACGGAAGCGTCCCTGCTTGCCTTTGAGGCCGGAGCTGAGGGACTTGAGCGGACGGCCGCTCGGGCCGTTGACGGTCTTGCCGCGGCGCCCGTTCTCAAAGAGGGCGTCGACCGCTTCCTGCAACATACGCTTCGCGTTGGTGAGCATGATTTCCGGAGCGGACATGTCGATCAAGCGACGGAGGGCGATGTTGCGGTAGATGACGCGGCGATAGAGCTCGTTGAGGTCGCTCGCGGCGGGACGGCCGCCGTCGAGGAAGAGCATCGGGCGAAGATCGGGTGGGATGACCGGGATGACGTCGAGGACCATCCATTCGGGCTTCTGGTTGGATTTGCGGAAGGCATCGATGACCTCGAGGCGCTTGGCGAGCTTGACGCGCTTGGCCTCTTTGGCGTTGCGGAGCTCCTCCGTGATGGCGTCGAATTCCTTATCGAGATCGACTTCCTTGAGAAGGCGTTTGATGGCGCCGGCACCGTCGCCGAATTCGGCCCCGGTGTATTTGCTGATGTAGGATTTCGCGGTGAAATAGTCGAAGGCTTCTTTGTTGTCCTCGAGTTTCGCGATGATCCCTTCGCCCTTGAGGGCTTCGCCTTCGCCGGCGACGAGATTCGGGAGGATGTCCTCGCGAATGCACTTGGCGAACGCGACGCGGGCGTTGGCTTCGTTGAGGTATTCCTTATAGGAAAGGACTTTGGAGGTTCCCGGGTTCAAGCAGATGTGGGCGGCATAGTAGATGACGTCCTCGAGCTGCTTGGGCGGGATGTCCAAGACGAGGTACATGCGGGAAGGAATCGATTTGAGATACCAGATGTGGGAGCAGGGGGCGACGAGCTCGATGTGGCCCATGCGCTCGCGGCGCCACTCTTTGGAAATGATCTCGACGTGGCACTTCTCGCAGGTGATGCCCTGGTAGCGGATCTTCTTGTAGCGTCCGCAAGGGCAGGCGTAATCCTTGACCGGGCCGAAGATCTGTTCGCAGAACAAACCGGTGGGCTCGGGCTTTTGGGTACGGTAATTGATGGTCTCGGCCTTCAGGACTTCGCCTTTGGACCAGGAGCGGATCGTTTCCGGGGAAGCGAGGCCGACCTGGATGGCGGCGAGATCATTGATGTCGAAGGAACGGTCGTCGTGGCGGTGCGGCTCTTGGACGAAAGGCATGCCTTCGCCTTCGGGCAAGGCGGCACTCGTGAAATTGAATTTGTCAGCCATGATAGCACTCTCCTTTCCTTACTCGATGACACGGTCCGAAACCGGGCCGAGTCCCTCTTCCGCCGCTTGGTCGGCGAGAACGGACGTCATCATGACATCGCCGATGGTCGGGGCGAGGTCTTTGTGGATGGCGCTGTTGGTCTTCCGCTCTTCCACCAAGGATTGCTTGGCAAGCTCGTCCATGTCGATGGTCTTGCCTTGCTTGTCGAAGAGCTTGACGTCCAAGCAGAGGCCCTTGAGTTCTTTCGTGAAGACTTTGAAGGCCTCGGGCATGCCGGGACGCGGGATGGGGAGACCCTTGATGATCGCTTCGTAAGCGCGGACGCGGCCGACGCGATCGTCGGATTTGATGGTCATCATTTCCTGCAGGGTGTGGGCGGCGCCGTAGGCTTCGAGGGCCCAGACTTCCATTTCGCCGAAGCGCTGGCCGCCGTTTTGGGCTTTGCCGCCGAGCGGCTGCTGGGTGACGAGGGCATAGGGTCCCGTGGCACGGGCGTGGAGTTTGTCGTCGACCATGTGCACGAGTTTGATCATGTACTGGACGCCGACGGAGATGCGTTCGGAGAACGGTTCGCCGGTGCGGCCATCATAGAGGACGGTCTTGCCGTCTTCGGAGATGTGGGCTTTGCGCATCAAGTCGAAGACTTCTTCGTTCGAGACGCCGTCGAAGGCCGGGGTCGCGACGCGCATCTTGAGCTTGCGGCAGGCAAGGCCCAAGTGCACCTCGAAAATCTGGCCGATGTTCATACGGGAAGGAACGCCCATCGGGGAGAGAAGGATGTCGATCGGGGTGCCATCCGCGAGGAAGGGCATGTCCTCGACCGGGAGGATCTTGGAAATGACGCCTTTGTTGCCGTGGCGGCCGGACATCTTGTCGCCTTCGGAGATCTTTCTCTTCTGGACGACGTAGACGCGGACGACCTCGGTGATGCCGGCGGGGAGGGGATCCTTGTTCTTGCGAGAGAACACCTTGACGGCGTGGACGATGCCGGTGCCGCCGTGGGGGACGCGCAAGGAGGTGTCCTTGTTGTCCTTCTGCTTCTCGTTGAAGATGGCCGCGAGGAGCTTTTCCTCGGGTCCCGGATCTTCCGTGCTCTTCGGGGTCGCTTTGCCAACGAGGATGTCTCCTTCTTTGACTTCGGCGCCCGGGATGATGATGCCGCGCTCGTCGAGGAAGGCTTTCGCGTCTTCGCCGACGTTCGGGATGTCACGGGTGATTTGCTCGACGCCGTTTTTGTTTTCGCGGCATTCGATCTCGTATTTCTCGATGTGAATCGAGGTGAAGGTATCGTCCTTGACCATGCGCTCGGACATGATGATGGCGTCTTCGTAGTTGAAGCCGTTCCAAGTCATGTAAGCGATGAGGATGTTCTGGCCGAGGGCGAGCTCGCCATTGCGCATGGCGGGGCCGTCGGCGATGACCGAGTCATCCTTGACGATGTCGCCGACCTTGACGATCGGGGTCTGGTTGATGCAGGTTCCGCCGTTGGAACGGTCGAACTTCTGGAGGTGATAGGCGCGACCCTTGACCGTGATTTCTTTCGCGGACACGGATTCGACGATGCCCTCGACCTGGACCTGGCAAGCCATGCCGTTCGCAGTGAGGACGACTTCCTTCTCCATGACGTGATCGCCGACCGCGACCTTGCGGGCGTGGGGGAGATCCGCGGCGTTCTTCTTAAGCGGGGTGTAGAAATGGGTTTCGAGGCCGTCATCGACCGCGATGCGGTTCTTCTCGTTGATCAAGACGACGCCAGACTTCTCGGCCTGCGCGCATCCGCCTTCGAGACCGACCATGATGTCGCCGGCCTTGACGATGTCATTCTTCTTGATCTTCTTGGCGAAGGTGAGCTCAGCGGCGCCCTTCTTGAGATCGTTATAAACGATGTTGTTCGTGCCATCGTCGATCACGATGGTCGAGGAATCGCGATAGAGGACTTCGCCGCCCTTCTCCGCGACGACCGCGAGACCGGAGTCTTTCGCGATCTTTTCCTCCATGCCGGTGCCGACATAGGGGATGGACGGACGGAGCAAGGGGAGGGCCTGACGTTGCATGTTCGCGCCCATGAGAGCACGAGTCGCGTCGTCGTGGGCGAGGAACGGAATGCAAGCCGCGGCGATGGAAACGATCTGCTTCGGGGAAACGTCGACGAATTCGACGAGGGAAGGATCGACTTCGAGGTTGTCGTCATCGTGACGGACGACGATTTCGTCGCCGAGGATTTCCTTGACGTACTCGTTGGTCGTGCAGGTCGGGTCGATGTCCTTGCGGAGGATCGGGGCGGAAAGCGAGATGTTCGCCTCGGCGACGTAGAGGCCGCGTTCATCGTCCGCGGAAAGGTACTTGGTTTCCGATTGGGAAACGTAGGATTTCCCGCCGATGTGGTAGACCTGGCGATACGGGGTCATGATGAAGCCGTATTCGTTGATCTTCGCGTAGGTGCAAAGGTTGTTGATCAAGCCGATGTTCTGACCTTCCGGAGATTCGATCGGGCAGATACGGCCGTAGTGGGTGTAATGGACGTCGCGGACTTCCATGGAAGCGCGATCGCGGGAGATGCCGCCCGGGCCAAGAGCCGAGATACGGCGCTTGTTCGTGAGCTCCGCGAGGGGGTTCGTCTGGTCCATGAACTGCGAGAGCTGGCCAGAAGCGAAGAATTCGCGAAGGGCGCTCGAAAGCGGGCGGATATTGATGAGCGACTGCGGGGTGGCCGTGGTCGGATCCGAGGTCGACATCTTCTGCTGGACGGTCTTGATCATCTTGACCAAGCCGTTGCGGAACTGGTTCTCGAGCAGCTCGCCGACGGAACGGATGCGGCGGTTGCCGAGGTGGTCGATATCGTCGTTGTCGCCGATGCCATCCATCAAATTGACGTAATAGCTGAAGAAGGCGACGAGGTCGGAAATCGTGAGGTGGCGGATGCCATCGAGATGGAGATCGGTGCCGATGACGTTCACGACGCGTTCGCCGAGTTTCTTTTTCGCATACACCTTGACGATGTTGACGACGTTGTGGTCATCGATCGCGGAGATGCAGGGGATCGCGGTGGTGCAGTTTCCGTTTTCGAAGTACTGCATGTCGCGAAGTTTCTGGACGTCTTCCTTGGTCAAACGGTAGTCTTTCGGGAACACGACTTCGCCATTCTCGTCCGTCAAGGTCTCGGCGAGGACGCAGCCAGGGAGGCGGTTGTAAATGCCGAGTTTCTGGGTGAGTTTGAAACGGCCGGGGCGACCGAGGTCATAGCGCTTTCCATCGAAGAAATGGCCGCGAAGGAACTCGATGCGGCCTTCGTGGTTGGAAGGCTCGCCCGGTTTGAGTTTCGCGAAGATGCGCATCAAGGCCGTGGCGCTCGAGGTGATCTCGGGATCCTTCGCGAGGGTGGTGTTGATGAATTCGGTGTCGCCGAAGAGTTCGCGGAACTGATCCTTGTTCTCAAGGCCGCAAGCCATGAAGAGGATGTGGGCCGGGAACTTGAACTGGCGGTCGAGACGGACAAACAGGGTGCTGCGGGTATCGGATTCGGCTTGGAGCCAGGTTCCGCGGCTCGGGATGACTTCGCCGTTATAGAGGCTCTTGCCGGATTTGCGGTCGATCTCATTCGTGAAATAGGCGCCGGAGGAACGGACGATCTGGGAGATGATGACGCGTTCGGAGCCGTTGATGATGAACGTCCCGGAATCGGTCATCAAGGGGATGTCGCCCATGAAAACCTCGGCTTCCTTGATTTCGCCGGTCTGGGTGGAACGGAGACGGAGGGTGGCCTTCAACTTGCTTGAATAAGTTTGGTCGCCCATCTTGCATTCAAGAGGGGTGAACCGGGGCTCCTCGAACCGCTTGCTGACATATTCGACGAACATGTCTTTGTTATAGTTCGGGATCGGGAAAGCGTCGGCGAGAACCTCGTCGATGCCCTTCTCCAAGAACTGTTGGTAAGAATCCGTCTGGATTTCGACCAAATTCGGGAGAGCGAGATTGCCGCTGATCTTGGAGAAATCGATGCGGCCATTCACGCCAACCGGATAAGCCTCGCCCGAGGGATTCTTGTAATCGGTGTTGGGGATGAAGTTGTCTTCTTGTGGCATTTTATACTCCTTCTTTTTTCGCGATGAGGACGCGGAACCCTTTGCGTTGAGCCACCTTTTCCACGGAGGGGAAGAGGGTTTTGAGATAGGCTTCAACGGATTCGGCGCCCTGTTGTTTTCGGATGACGATAACGAGCTTCCCATCCTTTTCAAGATGCGAGAGCGCGCCCGCGTACATCGCGTACGTAACCTTTTTACCCGCGCGAATCGGTGGATTGGTCACGATTGTGGAGAATGTAGTGTCGAGGTTGAGGTAGACGTCGCTATGGATGATCTCGACTTGCTGCTCGACGCCGAGGGTCGCGGCGTTTTTGCGACAGCAGTCAAGGGCCCGATCGTTGACGTCCGCGAGGACGACGTGGCGATGCGGGTCGAGGTGAGCCAGGATTAGTCCGATTGGTCCGACTCCCGCCCCAAGATCCAGGATATTGCTCCCAAGATCGGTCTTGCCGATGGTTTCAAGCAGCAAACGCGTCCCATCGTCAAGGCCATCTTTGGAAAAGACCCCTGAGTCGCTTTGGAAGGTGAATTCCTCCCCAAAAAGGGTGAAGGAATAACGCAAATCCTCATGTTTCAAATGTTCGTCATTGTCGAAATATTGACCCATTCAGACAGCCCTCCAAAACGCAAGAACCCCGCCCAAAGGGAACGTCCTTCGGGCGGGTTTTCTTCTTTCGTGGTAATTCGGGAAGAATTACTTGATTTCGACTTCGGCGCCAGCGGCGACGAGAGTCTTCTTGTGCTCTTCGGCTTCGACCGGGGAGATGTGCTCTTTGATCGGAGCGGGAGCGGCGTCGACGAGCTTCTTGGCATCCATGAGGCCAGCGCCGGTGATGGCCTGGACCGCTTTGATGACGGCGACCTTGGAGCCGGTGATGCCCTTGAGGATGAGGGAGACCTCGGTGGGTCCCTTGGCGGCAGCGGTTTCTTCTTCCGCAGCCGGGGCGGCCGCGACGGCGGCAGCGGCGGTGACGCCGAAGGTTTCTTCGACGAGCTTGATGAGGTCGTTGAGCTCGAGGACGGTGTACTCCTTCAAGCTTTCGACGATTTCTTCTTTGGTGAGTTTAGCCATGGTATCTTTCCTCCTATGGGTTAGTTGGCGGCCGGCGCGTCAGCCGGGGCCTCTTTGTCCGCGATGGCCTTGATGGTGGCGGCGAACTTGGTGACGGGTGCCTTGAGGCACGATAGGAACATGGAGAGCATTCCATTCTTGTCAAGGAGCTTGCTGACTTCTTTCATTCCCTTCGCATCAACGACGGAGCCGTCGACGATTCCGCCTTTGACGACCAACGCT
>JAEDJP010000102.1 GCA_016296285.1 Bacilli bacterium | reverse complement strand
TGGCGGACCATACGGGATTCGAACCCGTGGTCTCTTCCGTGACAGGGAAGCATGTTAGGCCGCTACACCAATGGTCCAGCGTTCGTAAATATAGCACAAACGCATGCGCGCGCCAAATCTTTTTTGCACGCGTTCGAAAACCCCGGCCGAAGCCGGGGATCCATCATTTGCCGAGCCAGGCGAGAAGCTGGGCCTCGGGGGCGAAGCCGATCTTGGTCGAGAGGACCTTTCCCCCGTTCATGTGGACGAGGGTCGGGATGCTGCTGACCCCGAATTTCGCGGCCGCCTGCGGGACCTTGTCGACGTCGACGCGCAGGACGAGAAGCTCGGGGTGCTCCTCGGCGATCTTCGCGACGATCGGGGCGATCATGCGGCACGGGCCGCACCAGGTCGCGTAGAAGTCGACGAGGACCTCGCCTTCGCCGGAGAGGGCGACGAATTCATCGTAGTTCTTGATTTCTTTTTCCATGGGATAACGTTCCTCCTATCGCTTCATCATAAGGCAAAGATCAGGAAAAGGACAACGAGATGCACCGGGAAATAGAGATATGTCACATAGCGGTACGCCTTGGAGTCATACCCCCTCTTGCCGTTATAGAGGTAAAGGAAGGGGATCGCGAGGAGGCAATAGGTCTCGAAGGACATGTCGAAGGCCCCGGAGAGCTCACGTCCCGGGGTGATCATCGTGATGCCCCAGAAGAGGATCGTCGCGAGGGCGAAGAGGAGGCACGAAGCCTCGTTTAGCCTCTTCCTGCCCTCGAGGGTCTCCGCGTATTCCTCGAAGCTCGCCCCTTGGTTCTGAAGGGGTTTCTTGCTGAGCAAACGCAAGAGGGCGGGGGCGTAAAAGAAGGCGAGGCCCACGAGCAAACCGAAGATGCCATAGCTCGCCCGCAGGAAATACGGGAACCATTGGACCGTCGTCCCCGGATGGAAGGCCTCGAACACGTCGATGCCGTACCCTAGGCCCACGAAAGCCGCCGGCAAGAGGGCATAAAGCTTCTTGGCCCCCTTGAGGCGCAGGCAAAGCAAGACGAGTACGAGGTAGAAGAGGTCGGTGAACGGGTTGCTCGGCACGGGTTCCCCAAGGCCGTAGATCGCGATGGCGCTCCCGATTTCAAGAAGCAGGTAGATGCCCCCGATCCGGGCCGCGTAACGCATGGGGTCGCGGGTATGGCGCACCCCCTCGGCCAGCAAGAAGAGGAAGAGGGGGAGGGCAAGGCGCCCGATGCCGCGCAAGACCATCCCGATGCTTTCGTCGCCCCCATAGACGAGCAGGAAGGCCCCCACGTGGTCCACGGTCATGAGGACCATCGCGAGGAGCTTGAGCCAGAATCCATCCAAAGGCAGTTTTCTCATTCGTTATTCCCCCATCGAGGCGAAGACGCTCAGGCAGTTGTTGATCGCGTGGGCGACGAACCCGGCCCCGAAGCCGCCCTTATCGTAAGCAAACCCGAGGCTCAGCCCCGCGAAGAGGTAGCTCGGGAGGTTGTAGAACTCGATCGCGAGGGCCTCGGGATTCCCGAAGGCCCCAAAATCGAAATGGATGAGGGCGAAGACGAGGGTGCTGCCGACGTAAGACGCGACCTTGCCGAAGCGCCCCGCGAAGGAAAAGAGGCCGACGCGGTAGGTGAGTTCCTCGCAGAACGGGCCGACGAGGCCGAAGATGACGAGGCTCAAGACGGGATAGGCGCGGATGATGAGGTCGAGGGTCCCTTGGTTCGCGTTGGGGGAATATTCCATCCCGAGGGCTTGCAAAATGATTTGGAGGAGCACCCCATAGACGATCCCGAAGGCGTAAAGGGCCGCGAAGGCGCCGACGCCATAGGCATAGGTTTTCCACGAGGCGAGGGACTTGAGGACTTTCTTCCAGCCGTCCCAAAGGCAGAGGGAGAGCGACAGGAACAAAACCGCGTAGGCGATGAAATGCACGGGGCCTAGATACGCGGCGGAATCAAGATACGCGGCGAGATCGACCTCGGTCCAGGAGGGATTGGCGTTCGCGGCAGAGAGGTAGAATATCTCGCTTACGACGAGGGCGATGAGCTGGAAGCCCATCCAGCCGAGGACGAAAAGCAGGATCTGACGCCAAAAGGGCAAGACGACGAACTGGTCGAATTTCCGCATCTTGGGGTCGGGGTTCTCCGTCCCGCAGCTCGGGCAAGAAGAGCGCAAGGCGTCGTATCCCTTCCCGCAATGGGGGCAAAAAACGGAATGGAAGGTCGTTTTCATGGACATAAGGGTAACACGCTTTCCCTTCCTTTGGATAGGGAAAACGGGGATAATGGGGCGATGAAACAAGTCCTCGAGGTCGCTTACGGCACCAGCAATCTCCTCCTCTCGCGCTTCGAGGCGATGCTTTTCCCGCTGCACGGGGAAGAGGAGGTCCCTTCTTGCCTCGAAGCCATCAAGAAAGCCTTCCCGAAGGCGGACCATTACCCCTATGGCTACCTCTTGCCGGGCCGCAGCAAATCAAGCGACGACGGCGAGCCCGGGGGCACCGCGGGGAGGCCCTTGGCTTCGCTTCTAGAATCCGAGGGCGTCGTCGGGCTCCTTGCCGTCGCGCGCTATTTCGGGGGGACGAAGCTTGGCACGGGGAACCTCCGCCGCTGCTTCGTCGAGGCCGGGAAGGACGCCTTGGCCCATGCCCGCCTCGCGGAAGAAGAAGCCCGTTACGTCTACCGCCTTCGCCTTTCCTACCGCGATTTCGAGACCTTGCGCCGCGTCTGCTCGCGCCTCGACTTTGAGATTCAGGACGCTCGATATGGCGAAGAAGTCGATACAACGCTGGTCGCGCGTGGTAAACTGAAAGAGCGTTTCGAGGCCCTCGGCATCTTCGATCCCGGGCTCCTCGAAGGCCAAGAGACCATCGTGCTCATGGAGTGCAAGAAACAATGAATCCCATCGAATTCCAAACCCGCCGGAAACGGCTGCTCGACCGGATGGAGGAGGGCAGCGTCGCCCTCGTCTTCTCCGGCTATCCCAAAATCAAAAGCGAGGACGAGGAATACCCCTTCGAATCCAACCGCCATTTCTATTACCTGACCGGCATCGACCAGCAGGACTGCGTCTTGATGCTCGTCGTCAACGGCGGGGAACGGAAGGAATTCCTTTTCGTCCCGCCCTTCGACGAGCTCAAGGCCAAATGGTACGGCAAGCGCCTGACCGTCGAGGAAGCCCGCGAGATCGCCGGGGTGCGCAACGTCCTCATCACGACCGCCCTGCAAGGCCGCCTGCATACCGAATTAAGCGGTTCCTATAGCGATTTCGGGTCCGTCGACAAGGTCTACATCGACCTCTCGAAAGAGCTCAAGATCGGCGAGGACCTGTTCTCGAAGGAATACGCGGATACCCTCCTCTCGCAGTACCCGGGCCTCTCGGTCTATCCCCTCGCCCCCCTCATGATTCCCTTGCGCAGCCGCAAATCCAAGGCGGAGGCCGAGGCCTTCCGCGCCGCCTGCGACACGACGAACCTCGGCATCCGCGCCCTCATGGCGGCCATCCGCCCCGGGGTCAAGGAATACGAGCTCGCGGACGTCTTCGCCCACGTCATCAACGACGACAACGGCTATAACGGCATCTCGTTCAACACGATCATCGCAAGCGGCCCCCACGCCTGCACCCTCCATTACCCGCGCCCCCTCGGGGAATGCAAGGACGGCGACCTCGTCCTCTGCGACCTCGGCGCCCGATGCGAAGGCTACTGCGCGGACGTCTCTCGCACCTTCCCGGTCTCGGGCAAGTTCACCCCGACCCAAAGGAAGATCTACGACATCGTCCTCGCGGCCAACGAGATGGTCGCCCAGATGGCCGCCCCCGGCAGGACGATCGCCGAGCTCCAGGCCGCGACCAAGAGCTTCCTGGCCGCCGAATGCGTCGCCAAGGGCCTCCTCGAGAAGAAGGAGGACATCGACCGCGTCTATTACCATGGGGTTTCCCACCACATCGGGCTCGACACCCATGATTGCTCCGACCGTTCCGCCCCCCTCGAGGAAGGGGCCATCATCTCGGACGAGCCGGGCCTCTACTTCGCCGACCTCGGCATCGGGGTCCGGATCGAGGATGACCTCCTCATCACGAAATCGGGATGCGAGATCCTCACGAAGGACATCATGAAGGATCCCGACGCGATCGAGGCCTTCCTCGCGAGCCGCTCATAACGAAGGAAGGAGCCTTCGCGGGCTCCTTTTTCTTTCTCCGAAATCGGCCGTTAACGATACGATTTTGAAGAAAAATGCAAAATCGTTTCGTTAACCCATGCTTTTCGCGTTCATTCAACCATGAAATAAAACCGGTAAATCCCCTCCGCGAAAGGGTAGAAAGAAAGCGCTTTCATGCTATAATGGAGCGCTATGAAAAAGAAATACATCCTTTCGATCGACCAAGGCACGACGTCGACCCGCGCCATTTTGGTCAATT
>JAEDJP010000101.1 GCA_016296285.1 Bacilli bacterium | reverse complement strand
CTATTCCTCCATTTCCATGGATGGGGGCCGTTTCATGGACAACGCGGCGTATTTCCTTGCCTTGAGCGAGGGAAAAGATGCGCTGCTCGTGCATATTCCCCTCGAGAACGATTTCCCGCTCCGAGAATCCTTTGACGCGGTCGACGCGTTGCTCCGCGTCGTCGAAGAGGAGCTTTAAGCCCCGTCGATATCGTCCTTGTAAGACGAGCTTTGCGATCCGAGTCCGCGGATCTGCGATTCGTGAAGCATGTCGATGTCTTCCCCGGTCAAGGACTTCTTGATCGAAGAGGGGGACGACCATGGTTTCTTGTACGGCTTCTTCTTTTTTTGGTACATGAGACTATTTAACTCCGAAACGAAAGGAATCCATAGGGCTAACCCCTGGATTCTTTTCTTTTTGGCACATTCGAAGCAATTCGTGAACCTTCGAAGCGAAATGCCGTTAAGATAATAGGGCATTCATTTGGAGGTTAACCAAGATGATTCATGGATGGTTGCTGCTTGCGGATGGCTTCGAGGTGACGGAAGCCCTTGGGACGCTTGATCTTTTGCGCAGAACGCGCGAGATCGACGTGAAAACGGTGTCGATCTCGGATGCGCGAGCGGTTCTCTCTTCGTGCGGGGTTCCAGTTCTCGCGGACCTCACGATGAAGGATATCCGGCGCGAAGAGGGGGATTTCGTGATTCTGCCGGGCGGCAAAGTCGGGGTCGATAACCTCGGCGCGAGCCAAGAAGTCCGCGACTTGACGTTGTCCTATTTCAAGGCGGGCAAGGGCGTCTTCGCGATCTGCGCGGCCCCCTCGATCCTTGGGGAACTCGGGATCCTCGACGGGAAAACCTACACGTGCTTCCCGGGATTCCAAAAAGGGAACGGCCATTACGTCGACACGGGCGCGATCCGCGACGGGAACCTCATCACGGGGCACTCGATGGCCTATAGCCTCGATTTCGGATCGGAAATCATCGTTTATCTGCTTGGGGAAGAGGCTTTGAAGCGCATCGAGCCCGGGACGAAGGGTCTCGCCTAAAAGACGTAAAGGAAACCATAGCCCGCGGCAAGGGCGGTCAAGACGAGGATAAGGAGGATGAACAAAGCCTCCTTTCTTTTTCCCTTCGCGCGGAAGAGGACGAACATCCCAAGGCCCGCGTTGACAAGCAAGCCCGCGAGGAGGGCCCCAAAGGGCAAGGCGCCGCTTCGGAACACTTCCGCGAGGAACACGGAGGAAGCGCAGTTCGGGATCATGCCGATGAGGATGGCGGCCAAAGAAGAAAGGGCCTTGTTGTCCGAGAGAAACGCGAAGACCGCCTCTTCCCCGAGGAAGAAGAGAAGCGTGCCGAACGCGAGATTCACAATGAATACGTAGGCGAAGATCTTCAGGGAATGGATCAAAGGGTGGACCAAATGCTCTTTGAGGGGCGAGCCCGTCTCCCCTTCGATATCATGTCCGCAGCAGCCGACGTGGGTCTCCTCTTCCCCTTCACAATGCTCGAGGTGCTCTTCGACCGCGGCGTTTTTCTTGCGGAGCAGCAAATCGACGAGGAACCCGACGGCGGCCCCGAGAGCGATCTTGAGGCCAAGGAGGACGAAAGAAAGGTACCAATTCGACCCGAAATTGCTAAACAGGATCGGCAGGGCCTCGTCGCTGCAAGCGAGGAAAATGGCAACCAAGGTCCCGGTCGTGAGATGGCCTTTAAGATAGAGGTCCGCCCCGACGACGCTCGTTCCGCATTCCGGGACGAGGCCGAAAAGAGCCCCGAAAGCGGGGGCGAAGCGACGGCTTTTCTCGAGGACGCGGGCGATCTTCCCTTCGAAGAAAGAAAGGAGGACGTGCAGCAAAAGGACCACCCCGAAGACGATGGCGGAATCCTTTAACGCGTCAAGAACCACATCCCACATGCGCCTTACTATACTCCCTTTTCATTTTCTTGCCCGTTTTTTTCTTTATGGAATCATGCGGAAGGGAAGCCCTTGTCCGAAGGGGCATCCCCATCTAGACTAAAGATACGTTTCAGGAGCCATTCATGGAAGACATCGAACTCAAGACCGTTAATCCGCATCTCAAGGGCGGAACCCTTTCACCTTTGGTCCTGCCGCGCGTCAACGACGATCCCGCCAACGCGTTCAAGCGACCTGCCGTCATCGTCGTCCCGGGCGGGGCCTACCTTTCCAATTCGGACCGCGAAGCCATGCCCGTCGCCGCGCGCTTCCTGGCCGAAGGCTTCCAGACGTTTGTCCTTTATTATTTCACAATCGCCCAAGGCGTCGCCTATCCCGAGGAACTCCTCGAGCTCGCGACCGCGGTCGATTACGTGAGGAAACACGCGAAGGAATACCACGTGAACGAAGACGAGATCTTCGTCGTCGGGTTCTCCGCGGGTGGCCATCTCGTGGGCGATCTCGCGATGGAATGGAGCGACCTCAAGCACTTCGGGTTCGAGGGGGACGCCTCCGTGAAGGCCATCGGCCTCGGGTATCCCGTCATCAACCATCGCCTCGGGCATGAGCTTTCGCATCAAAAGTTGCTCGAGGGGACGGATCCAAGCGAATTCGAAGCCAAGGCGGAGGCTCTCGACCTCGATTTGCACGTCAACGCGAATTGCCCGCCCGCGTTCCTCTTCGCGACCGCGGAAGACCATTGCGTTCCCGTCCAAAACGTCCTTTCTTACGCGAGCGCCCTCGCAAAAGAAGGCATTCCCTTCGCGTTGCACATCTTCCCGAAAGGGGAACATGGGATCTCCGTCGCCGATTACGAGGTCTCCCCGCGCAAGGACTATCCCGTCGAACGGAAAGGGATTCGGGACTGGCCAAGGGAGTGCGCGGACTTCTTCCGGGAATTCTGCGTCGAGCCATTCTAAGGTTTCTTCAATTCCAAGGCGTGCGTGATGTAATCCGCGCGCCTTTTCCCTATAATGTTTGCCGAAACGAGGTACTGTTTTATGGCCGATGAAATCAATTCCAGCAATTGCAACCACGATTGTTCTTCCTGCCAAGCTTCTTGCGGGGAGAGAAAAATCGAGAAGGCGCCGATGAACGCGCTGTCGAACGTCAAGAAAGTGATCGCCGTCATGTCCGGCAAAGGGGGCGTTGGCAAATCCCTCACCACCGCGCTTTTGGCGGTGAACGCCAGGAGGGCGGGCAAAAACGTCGCCATCCTGGACGCGGATGTCACGGGGCCTTCCATCCCGACGGTCTTCGGGATCGAGGGGATGGCCGAGGGCGATGGGCAAAACATCTACCCTCTCCTTAGCAAAACCGGCATCAAGGTCATGTCGCTCAATCTTTTGCTCGAGGACCGGAGCGATCCCGTCATCTGGAGGGGACCCGTCGTCGCGGGGCTCATCGAGCAATTCTGGAGCGACTGCGCCTATGGGGACATCGACGAGCTTTACGTCGACATGCCCCCGGGAACAAGCGACGTCCCTCTCACCGTGTTCCAAAAGCTCCCGGTCGATGCGGCCGTCGTCGTCACGAGCCCGCAGGAACTCGTCTCCCAAATCGTCGAGAAGGCCGTCAAGATGGCATCCATGATGGACATCAAGGTGCTTGGGGTCGTCGAGAACATGTCCTATCTCCCTTGCCCCCATTGCGGCGAGCGCATCTACCCCTTCGGCGAGCCGAGCTCCGAGGTGGCTTCTGCGTTCGGGATTCCCGTCTACGAATGCCTCCCGCTTGACCCAAAGCTCGCATCTCTATGCGATTCCGGGGACATCGAAAGCCATGAAGGGGAATTGCTCACGGCCTTAAGCGAAGCCATTTCTGCGTTGCGTTAATCATCGATTCTCAATGAAAAGACGAGGGTATGTCCCCCGTCTTTTTGTTTTGGGACGTAAGCGCATCAAAGAAAAAGCCTTGATGAGGGTTGGCTTCACCAAGGCGATGTTTGGCCTTCGAAGATGGGCTCAGAAATAGAACAGTTCTTCGAATCTGACTTCCAGGGCGACGCAGAGAAGCAAGGCGAGTTTGGCGGTCGGCTCGTATTGCCCGGTCTCGATGGAACTGATCGTGTTGCGCGATACCCCGACGAGTTTCGCAAGTCCCGCTTGGGAGAGACCCTTGTCTTTGCGGATGACCGCGAGGTTGTTTCTGATCCTCAATTCGTTGTTCATCGCGGCATGGCTCCCGTCAACTGCAAAATCCAAAGGACCAAGAACGCTTGTCAACAGGAAAGATCAATTATTTTGAAAACTTTCGCCTGTGAGAATCAATCGACGAAAGGAGCGTAGAATCCCCGAGCACAAATGAGAACCAATGGATGTTTCTTATTCGTTAGCTGTCCCTGAGTGATAGATCCAATGCATATTTATCGTTTGAATTTCAACATTTTTGCACAGATTCAAACGAAAAACATTTGCTATGAAAATTTCAAATCTCTATGTCAAGTAATTTATGGTAAAGAAATTACGCTGTTTTATAAAGATGAAAAGACGAGAGTACGTCCCCCGTCTTTTTCGTTTTCAAGTCCCTTTGGATAACGGTTGTTCGAAGAACCCTAGTCGATATGATCGACGATGCCCGAGAACAAGGTGACGCCTTTCCTTCTCAAGACGAAGCCGAACTCCTTGTCCACGGGGAAATCCAGATAGACCTCTTTGTAGGACTCATCCGGCATGGGGCTTCCTGCCATAGGCAGATAAGTCACTGCGGCTC
>JAEDJP010000100.1 GCA_016296285.1 Bacilli bacterium | reverse complement strand
GAGGCGTAGCTGAGGGGGAGGAATTCGAGGAGCTTCTCGCGGGCGAGCAAGCGGAGCTCGAAGGAGCGGGGCGAGCAGAAATAGAAGAGGCCGACCTTCGCGGACCCGTTGCGCACGGGATAGAGGAAGATCGAGGAAACCCCGAGGGAGAGGAGCTCGGTCGCGAATTCCTTGCCAAGGCCCTGAGCCATCGAGGCGAAGAGGGGGAAATCCTTCTCGGCGCGCTCGTAATAGGGGTCGAGGGCCTTCGCGCCGACCTTGTCCCCGAACTTGCCTAGGCCGAGATACCCGTCCTCGGACCCATAGGAAAGGAAGAGGCGGTACCCGTCCACCCGGGGGTCGTAGACGTAGCATCCCCCGGCGGAGAAGCCGGCGAATTCCCCATAGAAGCGGGTGAGGGCGAGCAAGGCCTCGCGCGATGCCCCGGCGTCTTTGGAGGCGAAGAGGCGATCGCTCGTGCGCTCGGCGAAACGCAGGCTCTCGACGCGCTCGGCGTTTTCCGAGAGGCGCGGGCTCGTGAAGGGGGAAGAGAAGTCGAGCTCTTTGCCGGGATCGACGTCGACCCCGGTCGAGCGGAGGAGGGAACGCTTCGCGGCGAAGGGCAGGCTCTCGGCCTCGATCCCGGGATAGAAGGCCCCGCCGGCCTTGCAGCCGAAGACGGACACTTTCTTGTTGCCGTCGCGCTTCTCGACGAAGGAGAAGCCGGAGACGAAGGAGGAGAGGCGCTCGAGGAAGGCGGAACGCGAATCGATCGCGTAGACGTAGACGGCGATGCCCCGGGGCTCGTCGAGGTGCCCCATGAGGTCCTCGGGGAAGGCGAGGCGCACGGCTTTCTCGAGGGCGTTGAGCGCCACAAGCGTCGGCTGGTCCTCCCCGACGAGGGAGAAGGCGAAGACCCCGCTCAGGTGGGAGGGGTTCGCGCTCGCCTCCAGCGGGACTTTCTCCGCGAAGTCGCGGAAGGAAAGGACGCTGTGGGTCGGGGTTTTCTTGCCTTCGCGGTCCTTGCTCATGCTCAGGAACGAATCGAAATAGAGGATCGTGTCGTTGACCTTGGCCTGCACGCGGTTCGTGCTATCAAGGGGCCAATTCGGCTCGGTGCTCCTGGCTTCGCCAAGGCGGAAGGCGTCGAGCTGCTCGCAAAGGGAAGCGGCGCTTTCGTTGCCGTCGTCCACGATGCGGGCGAAGGAAAAAAAGACGAAAAGGAACGTCGCGACCAAGGAGACGATGGTGAGGCCGATCAAGATGAAAAACGGCACGAGGAGGCCAAGGGCCCCCAAAACGATGGAAGCGATGAGGAGCGACAAAACGAGGCAAAGGCTCGCAAGGAGGAAGATGGCTTGCTTCTTCGCCTTTTCCCCGGAACGGAAAAGGCCCCGGATGCTATGGGAGGCCGATTCGCGGATTTTTCTCGCGCCGATCGCGCGCTTTTCTTTGGGCATGGGTCCGTTTGCTCCTTTCCTTAGATGAGGTTGCGGTTGCGCACGAGCATCGCGATGACGATCTCCCCGAGGGTGGACGAGCTCTCTAAGCCCTTCCGCTTGCGCTCGAGGTATTGCTCGGGCTTGCTCGGCTCGTAAGAAATCGCCTTGGCGGTCAAAAGGGCGGTCTCGCCGAGGTGGCAGGCGAGGGCGACCCCGGCGCTCGAGGTGTCGTAGGCCGCGATGCGGTCGCTGCCTTGGTAGTGGCGCGAGACGATGCCTTCGACGTCCTTGACGTCCACGTAGTCCTTGTCCCCGCTCACGAGGAAGCCGCGCTCGACGTAAGCCCCGCCGAGGGCATAGGCCGCCGCCTCGGCTTGGTTGTTGATCGCGGTGTCGGAGGTGAGGAATTCCGGGAAGCCCGGGAATTGGCCGTAGGCGCTTTTGCCGTCGCTAGAGAAATCAACGCCCTGCAGGTAATAGCGGTCCGCGATGATGATGTCGCCGCGATGGACGTCCTCGCGCAAGGCGACCGCGGTCCCGAAATGGAAGACGAGGTAGGGGCGGAAGCGGTTGATGAGGTGCGAGGCGCGGAGGCAGGTGAGGGCCATGCCGACCCCGACGGTCGCGACGATCGCCTCTTCCCCGCCGAGGCGCCCGGAATAGGCTTCGATCCCATAGGGAAGGTGGAGGGCCGTCGCCCCCTCGATCCGCGTGCGGAAATAGAGGATGGAATCGCTATCCTCACCGACGAGTAGGATCATTGTAAGTCTCCTTCTTCTCCGCTTTCTTGCGCGGCTCGAAGATGTTGTTGTCGAGGAATTGCTCGAAGCGCATGGCTTCCAGCGGACGGCAGTAGTAGTAGCCCTGGATCGCGTCGAGGCCCAAGGACGAGAGAATCTCGACTTGGCGGTGCGTCTCGACGCCTTCCGCGATGACGTGCATCCCGAGGGCGTGCACGAGGTCGATGATCGAGCGGACCATCGAGGCGCTGCGGGCGTCGATCTCGATGTCGTCGATGAAGGACTTGTCGATCTTGAGGACGTTGAACGGGATGTTCTTGAGAGAGGACAAAGAGCTGTAGCCGACGCCGAAGTCGTCCATGGAGGTCGTGAACCCGAGGGCGCGGATGCGGCGGATGATCGCGGAGATGAACACGACGTTCTGGGCCGCGAGGGATTCGGTGAGCTCGATCTCGAATTGGGAAGGCGAGACGCGGTATTTCGCGAGGGTTTCCTCAAGGAAGGGCAAGAGGTTCGGGTCGTAGACGGTGCGGCGGGAAAGGTTCACAGACACGACGACCTTGCGTTTCCCTTCCTGGTTCCATTTCGCGAGGTCGCGGCAGACGCGGTCGAACACGTAATGGTCGATCTCGACGATCTTGGAGGAGGATTCGCAATAGGGGATGAAGGAGGTCGGGGGGAGGATGCCGCGGGTCGGGTGCTTCCAGCGGATGAGCGCCTCGGCCCCGTAGAAGCGGGCGTTCTTGACGTCCCACTTGGCCTGGTAATAGATCTGGAATTCCTCGTTCTCGATCGCGCGCCCGACTTCCTCGTCGAGGGAGCGGCGGCCCGCCTCTTCCTTGACCATCTGGGCGTCGTAGACCTGGAAGTCGCCGCTCAGGCGGTTGCCCGCGTTGTGGGCGAGGGCGAAATCCGCGTGGGCGATCGTCGATTCGATGTCATCGCGGGGGAAGATGGCCTCGGCCGCGCCGAAGAGGACGGAGATGGGGGGCAAATCCCCGCGGGCGTCGAAGCTTTCGACGGTCTCGTCCGCGAAACGGGTGAGGGCTTCCTTCATGTCGGTCGCCCGGTCTTCCTCGATCTCGATGTAAAGGAGGAAGTTGCCGCGTTCCGTCGCCCCGAAGAGGACGTCGCTTTGACCATAGGCGTGCTCGAGGGCCTCGCAGATCGCGAGGTTCATCGCGTGGAGGGAAGAAGAGGAGGCCGAGACGTCGATCCCGCGGACCGAGCGCACGCCCATCGAGACGACGAAGGCGCTTTTGCGGCGGTGGAAGGGACGCTTGGCGTCGATCTTGCGCAAGGCGAGGAGGCGCTTGCCGGCCTGGAGGGCGAATCCCGTCTCGTCGAGGATGCCGACGTCCTCGGTGCCGAAAAGCGAGGTGGCCCAGCGGTACTTTCGGTTGAGGCGCACGCGGTAGGCCCAAAGGAGGAAGATGAGGCCGATCAGAAGCAAGCTCACGAAAAGCCCGAGGCCGATCCAAAGGGCGCGCATCGCGCTTTTCGAGGCCCCTTCGTTCGTGAAGGCCGCGATGAGGGCGATGACCTCGGCGACGAGGATCCCGAGGACGAGCGTCCCCAAGACGATCATCACGATGTCGTTGGCCTTTTTCTTGCCTTCGATCGTGCTTGTGAAGCGGTTTTTCCTAAATCTCATGGTCGTTGCCTCCCTTATGGTTCATTTCTTCGCGCAGGCGGGCTTTCTCTTTCTCGATCTCGGCCCGCAAGGCGTCTTGCTTGGCTTGTTCTTTCGCGATGGATTTCCGCGAGAGTTTTCGCTTCTCGCGCGCCTTGGCTTTCTCCATCTCGAGGCGCAGCTCGCGCTTGTAGGCGATTTTCTCTTCGTAGAGCAAGCGGTCCGCCTCGTTGGACGGGTCCTTGCCGTCTTTGGCCATCGCCTCGGCGATCTCGGCTTCCAAGGCGAGTTTCTCGGCTTTCGATTCCTTCACGGCTTCCACGATGCTCGAGGCCGCGATCCCCGAGACGGGGACGAGGATGAGCACGGGCACGAACCAGGCCGCGTAGCCGTCCGGGACGCTTGGGGACACGAACTTGAGGACGCCCCCGAGGAAGGGGCTCTGGCCCGTGACGACGCCGAGGACCTTGTCCTCACGCACGGGGTCGTCGCGCGTCGAGACGTCCCAGTTCCCGAACTGGGAATGGAGGTTGTCCCCGCGCGTGTGGAAGACGTAGGTGAAGCCGTTTTTCTCGCTTGGGACGTCGATTTCCATGACGCGGTGGGTGTCGAGGGCCCCGAGGGAATCGTAATAGAAGGTGATGACGTCGCCGATTCGAATGTCTTCGTATGGCCTTTTCTCGATGACGATGCCGTCCCCGGGCTCGATGTGCCCGATGGGGAAGGAGGAACCGACGCGATCCTCCTCGGCCTTTTGCTCGGGGGTGACGGAGGGGGACGTATCCTCCGCCATCGAGTCGGTCACGACGTAGAGGAGGGTCCGGTCGAAGAGCATCGGGGCGCCGTAATTCTCGGGCTTCGCCGTCGAGATCATCATGGAGACGAAGCAAGTGGCGAGAAAGAGGCTGATGCC
>JAEDJP010000099.1 GCA_016296285.1 Bacilli bacterium | reverse complement strand
CCTATAATACGCGGATGAAATTTCCGGCGCTCCCCCTCGTCCTCTCCCTCTTCGCCCTCGTTTCCTGCGGCCAAGAGGCGGGGGATTCCCTCTCTTCCGCCGAAGGTTCCGCCCCCGTGGAGGAATCCTCTTCCTTTTCCTACGAAGAAGGGGTTTCCTATTCCTTCCCGTCCTTCGAGGAGACGTTGCCGTTGCTTGCGAAAGCCTATGGGGAAGAAGCCGCCGCGGCCTTGCCTTCCTATCCCGCATCGTCCTATGAAGTGACCTTGTCTCGTCCCGGGACGGGGGACATCCTCGTGGCCTCCCTTTCCTGCAAGGAGGTGTCGGCGAAGGCGATCGACCTTTATCCCGTCGCCCTCGAGGGATGCGGCTACCGCGTCGTGCTCGATTCCGGCTACGCCTACCAGAAGGCCTCCGTCACCGAGGACCGCATCCTCGAATTCGCCTTGTCTGCCTCCGGGAACCTCCATAACCTCGATTTGCTTCTTTACGTCTACCCAAGCCGCGAGCCTGCCTGGCCAAGCGATTTCGTGGACGTCCTCGTCGGGGAAGACGCGATTCCCCCTTTCGAGGGGGAAGCCTACGCGGCCGCCTATTTCCCCGAGGGATACGGCCTCATCGAGGTGTATGGCGTCGACGAATCCGCCCTCATCGCCTACGAGAAGTCCTTGGCGGGAGCAGGGCTCACCCTCGCAAGCGAAGACGCCTATTCCTCCCGCTTCTTGGGGCTTGACGGCACCTTGACCCTCACCCTCTATCTCGCCTACGACGCCTATGACGCCCCCATGGCCCTCCTCAAGCTTGAAAACGCCTGGCCGCGCGTCTACCTCCTCTCCCTCCTCGACGAGGATCTGCCGCGCCTTGACCCCGCCACCCACCCCTTCGAATACGCCTTCGTCGGGGAAAGCGAGACCCTGACCCTCTATTTCGATGCCTCGACGTACGAGGATTACGTCTCCTACACTTCCCTTCTCGAGGCTCAAGGGTACGTCCCTTATGACCAAGGGTCCTACGAAAGCGAGGCCCTCTCCTCGATGATCCATTATTCCTACGCGCGAAAGGGCGGCAAGGAACTCGCCGTCCTCTATAACGAAGCCTCCGGGACGATCGCGGTCCCCGTGTACGGAGGCAACTAACTTCACGAAAGCAAAGGAGATATGCCCATGAAAAAACTGATGATCCTGGCCCCGAGCCTCCTCTTGACGCTCGTCCTCGCTTCCTGCGGCGGCGAGCCCGAGAACCCGGTCGCCTCCTCCACCGAGGAATCCACCCCCTCGAGGGAGGACACTTCCTCGAATCCCTCTTCGCCCATCATCTCGGGCGGGGGCGAGATCAACGTCAAGTCCTTCGCGACCGCTCTTGAGGCGGATTATTCGAACGTCAAGGTCGCCTACACCCAAGTCTATGGCGACGGGTCGTTCGCCGAGACCGCCTACGAGTATTACGGGGACGGCTATTTGCTCGTCGACGACTACACCGCGGCGGAATCCGGCTACACCGGCTGGTACCGCTATTCCCTCTACCACGAATACGAGGGCGATTGGTACACGTATTGGGATGCCGAGCAGCAGCATTACGAGCACAGCGGCTGGATCAGCAACGGCTACCGCGACGCCGATCTTGCCCCTTATCACGCCTATTTCGCGATCCCCCACCTCCTCGAGGCCTTGACCCCCGACGACGTCGAGCTTTTCTATGGCGCCTATTACGTGAAGGACGACCGGGTCGACGACATCGTGAGCCGCGCCTTCGAGTTCTATGGCGATCCCTTCGTCGACGCCAAGGAACTCACCTCCATCGCCTTCCTCCTCGACGAGGAGGGCCGCTTCTCCAAGATCCTTGCCTCCGTGAGCGCCGATAGCGACGACGGCGTCCTCCTCGAATTCGGGGATTACGGCGCGACGTCCTTCCCGATCGACTTGCCCACTGCCCCGAACGGCACGAACATCTACACCTATGCCGAGATGCTCGGCGAGGCTTATGTCCCCGACGTCTATGCCGACGAGATCCATCTGCGCCTTTCGGGCTCCGACACCCTCGAGACCACCCTCGTCCTCGACGATTCCGCGGACGTCTATTTCGAGGTCGCCCCGGAGAACACGAACCGCTTCGACGTGACCTGGGTGAGCACCGACCCAAGCGTCGCCGTGCTCGATTACAAGTCCAACCCGACTTCCCACCACAAGTACGTGACCGGCGTCGGCATCGGCACCGCGGAGATCTATTGCATCTACGAGGGCGAAAACGGCGCGAAGCTCGAAAGCGAGCACCTCAAGGTCACCGTCAAGGGCATCAAGGACCAAAACAAGGAGGGGGCCGTCTACGATTTCGTCTGGAGCGGCCACGAGGACGTCCGCGACGAGCAAGGCAAATTCGACCACACGAACCTCTTCGCGACGAACCTCATCCCCGGCACCGCCCCCTTCGCCATCACCTCGCACAACGTCCGCACCCTCGAGGCGAAGAACACCGATAGCTTCGGCAAGGACGGCTATGTCCTTTACGCGACCCCGAGCAACAGCGAATTCATGAATAATGGCTTCTATAGCGAGGCCGTCTTCGATTTCGGCGACCAGCAGGTGAGCGACCTTTCCTTCCATTACGCCTTGCACCGCTCCTCCCAAAGAAACGATGTCCTGAGCGCCCTTGGCACCGCCTACATCGCGACCTCAACCGATGGGGAAACGTGGTCCGAGCCCATCTCCATCAAGGAAGAGATGCTCGGCGAATTCGAGAAGATCAACATCGATTACCCGTCGAACCAGAAACTCCTCGAGCGATCCTTCGCCCCCGCGAGCAAGGTGAAGATCTATTTCAAGGCGAGCGTCGTCGGCAAGAACATCGGCCTTTGCCTCGATGATTTCGTCTTCCTCGCAAACGACGAGTGCCACGACCATGAGGACGTCGTGAGCGTCCCGGTCTCTTCCGTCTCGCTTAGCGCCCCGGATACCCGCCTCAAGGTCGGGGAGACCATGATGCTTTCCACCGCGATCTTGCCAAGTGACGCCAGCGACAAATCCCTCACCTACCGCGTGAGCGACCCGACCCTTGCCTCCGTGAGCCCCGCGGGCCTTCTCACCGCGCTTAAGGAAGGCAGCGTCGAAGTCGTCGCCATCGCGAGCAATGGCGTCGAGTCGAACCCCGTCACGGTCGAGCTTTACGCCCAGGAAGAACTCCCCGAAAGCGCCCTTGGCACCTATCTTGCGGGCGAGGTCTACGCAAGCGGGTCCTGGTACGACGTGAAACTCGAGGTCGCTTCCTTGACCTCGGCCACCCTCACCCTCACCCCCGATAGCGGGGAACCTCTCGTCATCCCCTTCTCCTATGACCATTATGACGAGGAAGGAATCGCCCCGTGCGTCTTCGTTCACGATGCCTGGACCCTCAAGGTCCGCTTCGGCGCGGATGGGGCCAACATCTTCCTCCGCGGGGGAACGATCGACCTTGGCAACACCTACACGAACGAGGGCGAGGCCTTGACCCGTTACGTCGCCGCTGCCTCGATCGTCGCCAAGCAAAACGGGAGCCCCATCGATTCCTTGGCCCTCAAGGTCGGGAAATCCGCCTCCTTCACCGCCTCCGTCTTGCCCGTGAAAGCCTATTACCAAGACGTGACCGCCTCCGTCGAGGATGCCACGATCGCCAAGGTCGAGAAGGCCGAAGGGTCCAATTACTTCACCGTGACGGGCCTCTCCGCCGGATCGACGAACGTCATCCTCCGAAACGAGGATGGGATCACCCTTTCCTTGCCCCTTTCCGTGAGCGAGCCCGTGACCTTGACATCCCTTTCCCTTTCCTCCTCCAAATCCTCCATCGACATCGGCGGCAGCGCCACGATCACCCCGGTTTTGAATCCCTCCTCCGTCGATAGCGTCTCCCTTTCCTATACCTCGAGCGACACGAGCGTCGCGAGCGTGAAGAAGAACCAGGACGGCACCGCGACCGTGAGCGCCCTCAAGGCCGGCACCGTCACGATCACCTGCGTCGATAGCGTCTCGGGCCTCTCCGCGACCATCGATCTCGTCGTGAACGCCGCTTCCGCGGCCGTCCCGTCGTGGCTCGTCGGCGATTTCGAAGGCGTCGACGACATGTCCAACACCCTCTATCTCTTTGTCGACGAAAGCGGGAACGGCACCCTTTCTTGCCCGGATGGCAATTTCGAGACGTCCTTCACCCTTTCCTCGAGCGATGAGGACACGTATACCTTCGCCTGCGATTCGGGCTATGATCTCGTCGTCACGACGAACGGATCCTGCCTCTTCGTGACGTATGCGGATGGGGAGCTCATGGAAACCGGGGACACGTACCTTTGGCTGGATGGCTCCTCGTTCTCCAGGATGTAAACATGAAACGCCTGTTGTCCCTTTTGCCCCTTGCCGCCCTCCTCTTTTCCTGCGGCAATGGGGCGGATGATCCTTCGCTCTCCTCGACTCCTCTAGAATCCCCCTCGTCCAGCCAGAAGGACTATTCCTCTTCCCCTTGGGGAGAAGAAGCCGCGAAAGCTTGCGAGGAAGCGGTGTTCACGGTCATCCCCTATGTCCCGTGCGCGTCCTTCGAATTCGAGACGGGCGTCGACGAATTCGGGGACGGGACCATCAATTTCTTCCTGTTCTATGAAACGGATGATGAAGTCGCCTCCGCCTTCACGGACTTCGCCTATGCCTGCGCGGACAAGATGTACCGCGTCGAGCTCGGGGAAGAGACCTATTTCGACCCCGACGCCCTCATGGTCTACACCTTCCCCGTCGGTTACGCGGACGCCCTCATCAC
>JAEDJP010000098.1 GCA_016296285.1 Bacilli bacterium | reverse complement strand
GTACCTGAAGGGCACCGCCCCCATGCAAAACGAAAGGATCGGCAAGTAATATGGCAGACGTCAAGCTCGATCACATCAAGAAAATCTACCAAAGCGGCGTCGTCGCCGTCGAGGACACCACCATCGAAATCAAGGATGGGGAATTCATCGTCCTCGTCGGGCCTTCCGGTTGCGGCAAATCCACGACCCTTCGCATGATCGCGGGCCTCGAGGACATCACCGAGGGCCACCTTTACATCGACGGGAAAGACGTCACGCACGTCCCGCCGAAGGATCGCGACATCGCGATGGTTTTCCAGAATTACGCGCTCTATGGCAACATGACGGTCTATGAGAACATGGCTTTCTCCTTGACCTTGAGAAAAGAAGACCCGAAGGAGACGCACCGCAAAGTCATGGCGGCCGCCAAGATCCTCGGCCTCGTCGACCAGCTCAACAAAAAGCCCCGCGAATTAAGCGGTGGCCAGCGCCAGCGCGTCGCGATGGGACGCGCGATCGTTCGCAACCCCAAAGTCTTCCTTTTCGACGAACCTCTTTCGAATCTCGACGCGAAGCTCCGCTCCTCCATGCGCCGCGAGATCAAGCTCCTCCACCACGAACTCAAGGCGACCATGATCTACGTCACCCACGACCAGACGGAAGCCACGACTTTGGCCGACCGCATCGTCGTCATGTCGATGGGCGAGGTCCAGCAAATCGGCACGCCCTATGAAATCTACCACGATCCCGCGAACGCCTTCGTCGGCTATTTCGTCGGCAACCCCTCCTTCAATTTCTTCAACGGGAAAATCGAGGGCAACCGCTTCATCGCCGACAAAGGCTTTGAAGTCGAACTTTCCGACGAGAAGAAGGCGGAATGCGCTTCTTATGAGGGGAAGCGGATCATCCTCGGCATCCGTCCCGAGAATTTCGAGGACAAAGGCAGCCTTTCCTTCTCCGTTGATCTCGTCGAGCACCTTGGGCAATATTCCCTCGTCCACGGGAAGCTCGGGGAGGCGAGCGCCATCCTCAAGCTCCGCGGGTGGCAACGCCACGAAAAAGGCGAAACCATCGCGGTCGGGATGCGCATGGACAAGATTTGCTTCTTCGATATCGAAACCGGTATGCGCGTGAGGAAATAACCGATGGAAAACCTGCACAAGAAAAACATGCTCGAGCAAGAGCAAAAGAACGACGAGACGAGCATCGACACCGCCGCCCTTTCTTCCATCGGCGACGAAGACGATCTCACCGCGGCCTTGAGCGGCAACCCCGTCAAGCTCGCTTTCACCCGCGCCTTCATCAAGGTGAAGAACCATCTCGACATCATCCCGATGCTCATGACGGTCATCACCCTTTGCGTCATCTACGTCTCGATGCACGACGTCCTTTACGCCCTCGCGGGCAAATTGCCCCTCAACGACTACAACTCGTTCCTTTTCTTCGTGAATCTCGTCCTCCAAATCGTCCTTTGCCTTTGCTACCTCAACGTCATGGGCAAGCGCACGAGCAAGGTGAAGAAGTGGCTGTTCTTCGGCCTTTACCTCCTTGTCGCCGCGGGCTCGATCATCCTCGACCTCGATTTCATCCAGGACGTCTCCGTCCACCTCTCCATGTTCAACGGCGCCAACGCCGTGAAGGAACCCGCGCCTTTGCTCCTTGCCCAAAGCCGCGTCCAGCTCCATCTTATCTTCCTCATCGTCACGATCGCCCTCGTGATCCTCGCCCCGATCGTGCAACCCTTCACGAGGAAGATCCATCTCGGCAAGCAAAACCGCGCCAAGAAAGAAGCAAAACCCTCTCATGATTCGCAATCCGGACCCGAAACCGAAAAGCAAAAATGACGTGACGGACGAGAATTACGTCCCGAAAGTCCATTGGTTTTCCAAAATCCCCTACCCCATCAAGGCCATCGTTTTGAAATTCTGGTTTTTCGGGATGGAATACTATTTCTTCCAAATGGGGCTTGGGTACTTTTTCCAAGACCAAAACGCTTCCATCATCTTGATGCTGATCTTCGGCTTCGCGATGGGCGTCTTCAACGAGATCTTCGTCTATCCCTTGCTTGACGTCATCGAGAACAAGCCCGGCCAAAGCAAGCCCTATATCCTGATCAAGAGCAAGAAGCTCTATAGCCTGTTCGCCAACGTCGCCTTCGGCCTTCTCATCGGATGCGGGGCGTCCCTTGTCAACGCCTTGATCCGAACGAACCTCATCGCCGAGGCCGACCTTGGGTCCTATGGCTTCGCCGAGCCCGTGCTCGTCGCTTGCTACGCCCTTGTGATCGACGCCGTCCTCGTCTTGCTCAAAGACCTCATCGTCACCTTCGTCCACCGCGTCATCAAGAAAGAAGGAAAGGAGGAATGGTCCTATGTCCTTTGATATCCTTTGCCTGACTCCCACGAGCATCACCTACGAGCTCCGCAACGACGCCATTTACGAAATCGAGGAGGAATACGGCGTTTTCCTCGATGGGAAGGAAATGCTCCGGACCAAGCGCAACGTCGCGACCCTTTTCTCCTTGACCCCCGACCGCGATTACGTCCTCCAAATCGGCAACGAAACCAAATCCGTGCACACGCCTCCCGTGTCTTACGTCCTCCATTCCTCGGATTTCCTTCTCGAAACGCGGGGAGAGGACGACACCTTGGCTCTCCAGACCGCCATCATGGCGACCCCGAAAGGTGGCCTTCTCGTCATCGATCCCGGCGATTATCGCGTCACCGCCCTCTTCTTGAAGAGCCACATCACGATCGAGTTCGCGAAAGGGGCGAGACTCCTTGGCTCGACGAAAAAAGAAGACACCCCCATCGGGAAAGGGGAATACCTCTCGGAAGGCAAATTGCCCCTCGAGGTCTTCGCTTGGGAAGGGGCTCCGTTCCCCGGCAAGCCGAGCCTCATCAATGGCTTCGAGGTGGAGGACGTCACCCTCGTTGGGGAAGGATTGCTCGACGGACAGGCCGAAGACTCCCCCTATTGGACCGACGTCAAGACGATGCCCTATGCCCGCCCGCGGCTGCTCTTCCTCAACCGCTCGAAGGATATCCGCGTCGTCGGCCTCTCGTTCCGCAACACCCCTTGCTGGACGATTCACCCTTACTTCTCGGACCATCTCGGCTTCTATGACCTCTACATCGAGAATCCCAAGGATTCCCCGAACACGGATGGCATGGACCCGGAAGCCTGCGACGACGTGAAGATCGTCGGGGTGCGCTTCTCGGTCGGGGACGATTGCATCGCCCTCAAATCCGGGAAGATCTACATTGGGAAGACCTTCCGCAAACCCTGCTCCCGCGTCGAGATCCGCAACTGCTTCATGAACGAAGGACATGGTGCCGTCGTCCTTGGCAGCGAAGCCGGCGCCGGGCTCAAGGACCTTCGCATCGAGCGTTGCCTCTTCCGCCATACCGATCGCGGCCTGCGCATCAAAAGCAGGCGGGGACGCGGCAAGGATTCGGTGATCGACAACGTCACCTTCTCCCGCATCCGCATGGACAACGTCCTCACCCCCTTCACGATCAACATGTTCTATTTCTGCGATCCGGATGGGAAATCCGAGGAAGTGCAATCCCGCCTTCCCCGCCCCGTGGACGAGACGACCCCGCGCCTTGGCCGCTTCCTCTTCCGCGACATCGTCGCGACGGACGCGGAAATCGCCCTCGGCTATTTCATCGGCTTGCCCGAATCCCCCATCGGGGAAATCGAGATCCGCGATTCCGTCTTCACCGTGAAGAAGGATGCCAAACCCGGGAAACCCGCGATGCTATGCGGGGTCGAGGACATGGCCAAGCAAGGCTTCCTCTTCGAGAACGTCGGGAAAGTCCTCTTCCATAACGTGAGCATCGAGGGACAAGATGGCAAGCCCATTAACGCCGTGAACGTCGGCGAGGTGGTCGCATGAGCCGCGGATATGTCTACCTAAGTTACGAAGGAGAAGGAAACCTGCGCCTCTTCATGACCCTCATCGGACGCTTGCTGCGCGACAAGGTCCATGGCGAGCCCAAAGGAGAGGGGCGCTTCCTCCTGACCCTCGAGGATGCCCAAAGCACCTTGCCGGTCTTCGAGGCGAGCTTCGATGCCTTGTGCCTCGACAATCCGGGCATCGAGAAAGCCCTCATCATCCCCTCAACCTCCCCTTGCTTCTTCGAGGGGCTCGAATTGCTCGGGGCGAAAGAACTCGACACCTACGGCCATCTCTGCCTCGCGCATCCGGAACTCCTCGATTCGGCGATGGCCTTGCTCGAACCCCTCTCCCCCGAAGAAGTCGAAGCGGCCTACGCCTACATCAAATGCGGGGAAAGCCCATCCGCCGCGGGGCTTGGCATCTACGCCCACAAGAACACCGTCTGCAACCGCGTCAAGCGGTTCGTCCAGAAGACCGGGATCGATTTGTCCCTCTTCTCGAACCAACTCTTCGTCTATTTGCTCGGAAACGAGTGGAAGAAGACCCTCCAAAGGGGATAAACTTGTATACAAGGAGAAATCATCCATGAAAAAATTCGAAATCATCCAGTCTCTCGTCGGCTGCGGCGTCGTCGCCGTCATCCGCGCGAATTCCATCGACGAAGCCAAGAAGCTCTGCGACGCGGTCGCGGAAGGCGGCATCGTCGGGCTCGAGGTCACCTTCACCGTCCCGGGCGCGGAGAACGTCATCCGTTCCCTCGCGGAAGACAAGAAGGCGAAATACGTGGTGGGGGCCGGCACCGTCCTCGACGCGGCCACCGCGCGCATCGCGATCCTCGCCGGGGCCAAGTTCATCGTTTCCCCGGCCTTCGACAAGGAAACCGCGGAGCTCTGCAACGTCTACCAAGTC
>JAEDJP010000097.1 GCA_016296285.1 Bacilli bacterium | reverse complement strand
GGGGAGAAACTCAAGCAAGACATCTTCCTCAAGAAATGTCGCGATTCCTTGAAACTGCCATATCTCAAAAGGAAACCTTCCGCCCGGTCTGGGTCTTCCGATTCCGCCTCGGACCTAAGCAAACGCGTGGCGATGATGGATTCCACCCCATCGTCCCGCTGGCTCGCCATCAAGCAAAAAGGGCACGTTCCCGCCCAAAGCGACCTCAAAATCCTCGAAAAACTCACGCTCGACATGGGATTGCCCGAGCCTTGCTGCAACGCCCTCATCGATTACGTCCTGGCCATCAACCACAACGTTTTCTCCGCCCCTCTTGCGGAAAAGATCGCGGCCTCCCTCGTCCGCGAAGGGTTCGATAATGCCCGCGATGCCATGGATTATCTCGCGTCCAAAAAGAGGAATCCCCAACCGAAAGTCGAGGAAAAACCGAACGTGAAAACCAAAAACGAAACGGAAACCGAGGAAATCACATCGGAGGAGTTGGACGCCCTTTTCGAACGGGCCTATCAGAAGAAAGGGAACTGACAGCCATGGATGAAATGCAAAGAAAAACCGCGGTCGCCCCAAAGACGCTCGGCGATCTCGAATCCGCCCAAAAGGAAAGCCTTGAACTGCTCAAGAAGGATGAGCGCGTCTACGCCGTCATCCACGACCAATTCGGCTTGACCTTGAGCGAGACGAGAAGGGCCCTCGCCCCCTTGCTCGATTTTTACGATGACCTTCATTATTGCGATGCCTGCCCCGGCTACGAGAAATGCGAAAAGGAAGCCCCCCATTACCAGATCGAGCTGTTCCGCGAAGGAAACCTAGTGGACCGCAAGCTCCATCTATGCCCCCTCGCAAAGAAGAGAGAGGCTTATGCCGCCGCCTTCATCGACCGCGATTTCCCGATCGCGTGGATGAACGAAAGCATGAGAAAGAGCGTCTCGCGTACCGGAAAAAAGATCCCTGCCTTGCGTTCCATGCTTGCCATTTTGCAAAAGGAAACCAAGGAAGGGGTGTATCTATCCGGAAACCGTGGCACCGGCAGAAGCTTCATGCTCGCCTGCCTTGCGAACGATTATGTTTCCGTGCATGCCGGGCCCGTTTCTTTCGTGGACACGACCTCGCTTCTTGATAAACTTCGGAGCCTTTCCTTCTCCTCGAAAGAGAAGTTCGACCGCGCGATGAACGCCTACGAAAACGCCCCGTTGCTCATCCTCGACGATTTTGGGAACGAGCCCAAGGAGAAAAGCGGGTTCGTGTTCTCTTCCATCCTTTTCCCCTTGCTCAACGAACGCGACAAAAAAGGACTCGTGACCTGTTTCGCGAGCGATTTTTCGATGCAGGAAGTCGCGGATATGTACGCCCCGTCGATCGGGGCACCTAGAGCGAGGCAATTCCGCGGGTTGCTCGGGGCGATTGCCAAACCCTTTGACATTACCGGCATTCCGGAACGCTAAAACAAAGGCAGTTCGGATAATTTTTTCTCGAGGGCGGCGATGTCGCCCTCGTTTTTGATTTCGTACGTGGCGATTTTCTTGCTCAAAGCGAGAGGATAGGAATCGTTTAGTTTCAAAAGGCTCGCGGCGTCCTTCCCTTCTTTCTCGAGACGTTCTTTCCGCTTGTCTTCGGGAGCCAGGAGGAGAAGAACGGCATCGCAATGGAAACGCAAGGAACTTCGGGCAAGAAGGGGGACGTCCAGCACGAGATTCTCCCCGGGTTTCAGGCAAGATTTGATTTCCTCGAAACGTTTCTCGAGGAGAGGCTCAAGATGCTTCTCCCAGGCGGATCGAACCTTGGGGGAGGTCGCGAACAAGTTGCGAAGATAGGGGGCATTGACGTTGCAGCCTATCACGCTTTCCTTCCCGAGCATTCGCTTCATGTCGCGCAGGACGCTTCGATTTTGATAAAGGGCTTTGACTTCCTTGTCGGCATCGAAAACGCGCCACCCACGTTCTTCAAAGAAGTGGCTCGCGGTGCTCTTGCCGGCATGGATCGGGCCGGTTATACCAAGGATATAAGGAAGTATTGAAGAATGCTGACAATTCGGACAATACGTGGTTCCTCTTCCTCCACATTTCGTGTAAGTCAACTTGGTTCCGCAGCGCGGGCAAGGCATTTCGCGCTTCCCGTAAACCTGAAGGAGGTTCTGCATGTTCCCCTGATTTCCTGAGAAGTTGAGGAAGGAATGGATGCTCGATCCGCGGTTGACGATCGCAAGAGACAGGATGCGGTTTGTTTCCTTCGCAAGGCGCGCAGCCTCCTCGATGCTCACGTCCCGCCCGGGCAAGAAAGGGGAGAGCGAAGAAGCGAACAGGATTTCATCCGCGTAGATGTTCCCGATCCCGGCGATGAGGCGCTGGTCCATCAAGGCCTCTTTTAGAGGGGCGGAGGAGGAATGGAGGATGGCGTGAAAATCCTCTCCCGTCAACCCGATGGCCTCGGGGCCAAGGAGGGAAAGCCTTTCGTCGAGTTCCCGTTTGGAAAGGACTTCAAGTCGCCCGAATTTCCGGGTGTCTTCATAGGTCAGCGTTTCGCTTTCGGATAAAGCAAAAGAGACGATGTCGTGTTTCCTTTTTTCGCCCTTTCCCTTTTCAATCCGATACCGTCCTTCCATGCGGAGATGGCTGAGGATGAAGGTATCTTGAGACAAGGAGAAAACAAGGAATTTGCCGCGGCGGTGGACTTCGAGGATCGTCTTCCCAAGGATGCCCGAGGCGAAGCGTTCTGCCCTGCCGATGAGATTCTTTTCGCGGTAAACCAAAACTTGCCGGATTTCCTTTCCGGAGAGGGCGGTTGAAAGCTCTCGCGCGATCGTTTCGACTTCAGGCAATTCCGGCATGGTTAATCCTTCGCGTCGAACCAGGAATCCCCGCATGCCCCCTCGACCGTGAGGGGAACGGAAAGTTCCACCGCGTGTTCCATCGCGGATTTGAGCAAGGGGACGAGCTTTTCCTCTTCGTCTTTTTCGAGGCAGAAGAGCAACTCGTCGTGGATTTGGAGGACCATTTTCGATTTGAAATGGCCTTCCTTGAGGACCCGATCGACCTTGATCATGGCCATCTTGATGAGATCCGCGGCGCTTCCTTGGACGGGAGCGTTGAGGGCAGCGCGCTTCGCGGCTTCCCTTTTCACGTAATTCGCGTCCTTGAGCTCGGGAAGATACCGCCGGCGACCGAGCATCGTCGTGACGTACCCTTTCTTTTCGCCTTCTTCGAGGATGGAGGAAAGATAGGCGCCGATCTCGGGGTAGGCCGCGTAGAAGCTCGCGATGACTTTCGAGGCTTCCTGAGGCGTGCCTCCCATTTGCTCGGAAAGGCCGAAAGCGGTCGTGCCGTAGATGATCGCGAAGTTGATGGCCTTTGCCTTCCGCCGCAATTCGTGGGGGACTTCCTGCCCTTCGGGGACGCCGAAGATCTTGCGGGCGGTCTCGCTATGGACGTCGTGCTCCGAGCGGAAAACGTCGATGTAACTTTGGCATTGGCTTAAACTCGCGAGGACGCGCAACTCGATCTGGCTATAGTCGAGGGAAAGGATTTTCTTGTTGGGATCCGAATAATGGAAGGCTTTCCGGATTTCCTTGCTTTCTTCGTCGCGCGTCGAGATGTTCTGGAGGTTCGGGTTGCTCGAGGAGAGGCGCCCGGTGGTCGTTTGGGCTTGGTTGAAACACGTGTGGATCTTCCCGTCGTCTTTGCGGTGCGGCAAGAGCCCGTCGATGTACGTCCCGACGAGCTTGGCGTATTTGCGGTATTCAAGAATCTTCCCGACGAGCGGGTGAAAGGAAGAAAGGAAGCGAAGTTCCTCGACCGAGGTGGAGCGATTCTTGGGGCCCTTGAGGCCAAGTTCGTCGTAAAGGACGGTCGCGACTTGCTTGGGGCTTGCGATATTGAAAGGATGGCCCGCCATCCCGAAAATCTCTTTCTCGAGGGCGTCCCGCTTTTCGCGGAACGTGGCCCCGATGCGCGAAAGCTCGTCCGGATCGAGGGGGAATCCTTCGATTTCCATGTCCGCGAGAATGAGGGACAAAGGGATTTCGAGGTCGCGAAGCAAGCTCGTCGCCCCGCAGGTTTCGAGTTTGTGCGAGGCTTCCTTTTCGAGGGCCAAGGCGTAGAAGGCTTCCGCGGAAGTTTCCTCCGCGTTTCCTTCCGAAAGAAGTCCGCCTTCCTTCTCGGGCAAGGCGACGCCGAAGGAGGAGAAGAGGAGGGAAGCGTTTCCCGTGAGGGAGGAATCAAGAAGGTAGCCCGCGAGAAGCAGGTCGAAGGCGACGCCTTGGAAATCGATCCCGAAACGGGCGAGGCCGACGCGGATTTTCTTCCCGTCATAGACGGTTTTCTTGAGGGAAGCATCCCCCAAAAGGGCGCGCAGGGTTTCGTCGGATTCAAGAGCCTCCCGGCCAAGGTAATAACGGGCGTCCTTGGTCGCGATCCCGATGCCTTGGACCTCCGCTTCGTTATAGACGTTCTCGTCTAAGTCGAGGGAGACCCCAAGAGGAGAGGGGAGAGAAATCCCGGCGAGGCTATCGAGGCGTTGGAGGGGTGGCAACGCGGTTTTTTCCGTGTCCCCGTGGACGCGGAACCGCTTCGGCAGGCGAGACAAGAGGGTCTTGAGCTCGAATTCGTTCGCGAAATGGCTGACCGTGCTCGCGTCGTATCCCCGATAAAGCAAATCCTCGAGGCCGAAGGGCAAGGCGCAGTCGAGTTTCATGGTCGCAAGGGAATAGCAAAGACGTCCCATTTCCTCGTTTTTTACGATGTTTTCGACGAGTTTTCCTTTGATTTCGCCCTTTTTCGCGGCCTCGATGATGGCATCGAAGGAGCCGTAG
>JAEDJP010000096.1 GCA_016296285.1 Bacilli bacterium | reverse complement strand
TATGCTCACGTGCCTAGCGAGAATGAATAAAGTAAGTTTTTCCTTACTATTTGGGGACGCCTTCTTCTTCGCTCCTAAAAACGCGCTTTGGTCCGCCAAGTTTCCTCGCGCGCCCATTCCCGCATAGAGGGGTCCTTCGTTTTCGTGGGATCGCGGCTTGTTCTTTCGAGACGAAAATACCAAATCGAAGCGGATAAGCGTGGCCCCACCTTGAAAAACACGTTTGTTTTTTGTCTCTTTGTGTTATGATGAACGCACGTGTAGGTGCCCACTTCAAGGCGCCCCGAATCAATTATGGACAAGAAACAGAAACGCACCCTGATCATCGTGGGTGCCATCGAGGCCGCGGTCATCATCTTCTGCCTCATCGTCTCGATCCTCGTGATCGTGACTTACCATGCGCCGGAATCCGGGCCGGATTGGCAAGAACTCAACGCCCAGAACGGGGCCCTCATCGGGTGGTTCCAGAACAACCCGAACCCCTTCTTCCTCATCATCGTGCTGCCGCTTCTCGTGATCCTCGCGCTCGACATCGTCTACCTGATCGTCTTCGCCGTGCGCAAGGAAAGCAAGCTCTCCGAGGACGAGCGCGAGGAAATCGCCAAGGCCGCCCGCGAGGAAGCCAAGCGCGAGCTCATGAAGGAATTGCTCGAGGAACAAAGGAAAGCCTCCGAAGAGGCCAAGGAATAGGATTCCGATGGAGGAGGGAGCGATCCCTCCTTTTTCGTGCTTAGTTTTACGGGGCAAAAGTAAGTTTCTCGTTACTTTTTGCGCTTGTCGCATTGACCCCTTAAAGGGGTTCCCCTAGAATAAAGCCGTGAACCAAGGCGAAGGGGCAAACCCCTTCCGCCCTCACTCCCGCTTCGGCTTACTCGCTCTGGGGTCGACGCGGCACGTCATTCCGGGAATATCCTTTCCCCCAAGCGGAGGCAATGGGCCGCGCGGGAGAAGGGGACGCGAGCCCGCTTTTTTGTTGTCGTATGCGCGCTCACGCATGTAGGAAAGGAGGTTTCCCTTGAAGAAAAAAGAACCGAAGCCCGTCGCGGAAGAGAAATCCCTCACGGACAAGGGGCTCCACGCCCCCGCGTATTCCGTGAGCGAGAAGGTCCGCAAGAGGCGGCGCAACAAGAAGATCGCCTCGATCGTGTTGGCCTCTTCTTTCGCCGGCCTCGCCCTCATGGCCATCATCGCCTACCTCGGGCGCGTCTCGGGGAATTTCACGATTCAAGTGGCCCAGAAGGACACGGATTCCCGCTTGCTCCTCTCGACCGAGAAGGATTTTTCGAGCGCCTCCACCCGCTTGCTCGGCGGGGCCCTCGAGAACGCGATCGCCGCAAGCAGCGAGGTGACCGTGCCAGCCGCCAAGGCGTTCCATGCCTCCGAAGCCGGGGGCGACGACCATGCCCTCGACGACACGACGCTCATCGCGGGGCAGGAAGTCACCGTCAACCGCGGTCTCGTCTATTCTTGCTTCCTCCAAAACGCGGGAAGCAGGACCCTTTCCTATGACGTCGACATGAAGATGACCGGGTACGTCTCGCCCAACAACGGCGCGGCGGAACCCTACACCTACCTTCGCGTGGGCGTCTTCGAGACGATTTACGACCTTTCGGGCAACGCGACCCATTCCTCTTCCAAGTTCTATGCCGCGGCGAGTTCCATCGACGCCGCCCGCGGGGAATCCGGCATCGTCTACGGCGAGACCCGGGAATTCCTCGGCTCGAGCGCCGTCGCATCCGACGCGAGCGGGCGCAAGTACCGTTACCCCCTCTCGGGCGACACGATCCCCGAGAGCAAGACCCTCTGCGACCCGTTCCTCGACGGCATGAACCACATCTTCTACCAGGCTTACACCCCGGATGGCGAATTCTCCCACAACACCCTCGCCCCCGGGCAAATCGCCCATTACACCTTCCTCCTCTACCTCGAAGGCAGCGACGCGGACTGCAAGGGCAGCGCCCCGAGCGGCTGCTCCATGTCCTTCGCCCTCGAATTCGGCCCGAGCGCCCTTTGATATCCCATGAGCCCAAGACGAAAGAAACGCACCGCTTCCACGCGGGGGATCCTCCTCGCGGACGCTTTCCTGCTGCTTCTTTCGGCCTCGGCTTTCGCGACCGCGACCTACGCGTGGTGGGACATGGCCTCGAGCGTCACCGTCGACCAGTTCCTGATCTCGACCTCCTCTTCCCCGCGCCTCCTCGTGGGGATCAAGGACGAGGCGGGCGACATCGCCTATGGCGACACCTTGACCGACGGGGCCCTTGGCAAGAGCAACGAGGATTTCGTCTCCTTTGCCCCCTTAACCGAGGCAAGCGCGATGTTCTCTTCCTCCTGGCTCACGCCCGATTTCGATTTCGAATCCGGCTTCCCTTCCCTTTACGGCCCTTATTGGACCGCGGGCTCATCCACCGGCGAGACGCCCGCCCTCGCGGAAGGGTACCTCTCCTTCGAGTTCTATTTCCTAAGCGACCTCGACGTCGACCTCTACCTCGACGGGTCGAGTTCCATCGCCCCCCTCCACGAGGTCAACGTCCTCCGGGCCGAGGAACTCGCCTTGCCCGGGATCACCGGGGATAGCCTCGACGAGGTCGTCAAGTTCGCGCGCGTTTCCTTCTTAAGCGAGGACGCCTACACGATCCTCGCGCCCGCGAAGCACGAACGCACCCGCTTCGGGGGCATCCTGAACCTGCGCGGCAACGACCCCTATTACGATCACAAGGACGGCAAGGAAGTGGTCTATGGGGAAACTCGTGGCACCCCTTCCTATCTCCCTCCCCTCGAAGACGATAGCGAGCCCCCCTCCGTCCCGAGCGCCTTCTCCGCGATCCACAAGGCGGGGATCGAGCGCTTCGACGAGGATTCCCCGGGCTTCGACATCGTGACCGAGCCATCCTATTCCATCGAGGAGCTCGCCTTGCCCCCGGACACCGGGCAGGCCGATCCCCTCATTCACCATTCCCTCGCCTCTTTGGAGGCCGGCATCCCCAAGCGCGTGGTCGTGAGCATCTACGCGGAAGGCTGGGACACCGCCTTCGTCGAAAGCGCCTCTTACGGGGCCTTCACCCTTACGCTCAGCTTCAGCGCCCTGCAGCGCGCCTGAAAGGAGAACCCATGGCAAACTACTTCCAATACCTCAAGGAATTCCTCTCCGCCTTCTTCGCGAACTTCGGACAGTTCTTCGCGGACACCTTCGGCTACCCCTGGAGCAAGGTCCCGGGCGAGTTTTACGACTATAATTCCCTCCTTTCCGCCTATAGCGAGGGCTTCGGGTTCTGGGGATGGTTCTTCTACGTCCTCTTCCTGCTGCTCTTCCTCGGCCTCATCGGGGCGATCGTGTTCTTCATCGTCATCTTCATCCGCAAATACGTGAAGTTCTACAAGAAGCAAGTCTCCGTCGAGAAGATGCAGGAGCAAATCGAGAACCTCAATTACGAGCTTTACCAAGCCCTCACCGAGAAGGACCGCATCCTCGGCCTCCATTTCGAGGGCGTCGCGGGCAAGGCCCCGGCCGCCCCGGGGGCTTCCGAGCCCGAAGAGGAGCAAGAGCAGGCCGCGGACGCGCACCTCGAGACCCGCTTCCCGCGCCTCACCCTCGTCGATTCCCGTTACGACACCCCGCTTCCCCCGACCGAGCTCCCGCCCGACGCGCAGAACATCTCCCTCGTCGGCATCTGCGAGCGCTTCCGCAATTTCGCCTGCTCCCAGATGGGCCTTTATTACACCCCCGAGGTCGTGCGCGAGTTCTTCGCCGCGATGGGCACGGGCAAGATCATCATCCTCGAGGGTATCTCCGGCACCGGCAAAACCTCGCTTCCCTATTGCCTTGGCCGCTTCTTCAAGCACAACACCGCCATCTGCTCCGTCCAGCCTTCTTGGCATGACCGTTCCGAGCTCCTCGGCTACTACAACGACTTCACCCACAAGTTCACCGAGACCGAATTCCTCCGCGCGATCTACGAGGCGACCTATCGCGACGACATCAACCTCGTCGTCCTCGACGAGATGAACCTCGCCCGCATCGAGTACTATTTCGCCGAATTCCTCTCCATCATGGAAATGCCGAACGTCAACGAATGGAACATCAACCTCGTCGCCGCCCCGGCCGAGAACGACCCGAAGCACCTCCGCGACGGGCGCCTTCTCATCCCGCAGAACGTGTGGTTCGTCGGCACCGCGAACAACGACGACTCGACCTTCACGATCACCGACAAGGTCTACGACCGCGCGATGTCCCTCTTCTTCGACAACAAGGGCCTCGCCTTCGAAGCCCCGTTCACGGACGCCTTGCCCCTTCCTTACCATTACTTCAAGTCCCTCTTCGACCAAGCGATGGTCGACCATCCGCTAAGCGAGACCACCCTCGCGAAATTCCAGGAGCTCGACGCCTTCGTCATCGACCATTTCAAGCTCGCCTTCGGTAACCGTATCATGAAGCAGCTCGGCCTTTTCGTCCCGTGCTACGTCGGCTGCGGCGGCACCGAGCTCGAGGCCGTCGACTACGTGTTCTGCTCCAAGATCCTCAAGAAATTCGAGGTCTTGAACGTCGGCTTCCTCCGCGACGAGCTGCTCGCCCTCGACAAGGAACTCATCCGCCTCTTCGGCAAGAACGAATTCGTCCTTTCCCACAAGAAGATCAAGGGCTTCCTCAAGCAATCCCAGCAATGAGGTGACATTCCATGGACGAGAAGCGTAATCCCACCAGCGAGATCAAAACCCTCGAGAAGGCCGAGAAGGCCTACCTTTCCCGCGCGCGGGGACTCGGGAGCCAAAGCGCTTCTTTCGCGACCTTGAAAGCGACCCTCCGGAACGCCGGCAAGACGAAGC
>JAEDJP010000095.1 GCA_016296285.1 Bacilli bacterium | reverse complement strand
CCCTTCCCGCCTAAGATTCCGCGGACCCCTTCGAGGGTCTTTTTGGTTTTCTTAATAAGAAAAACGAATATACTAGATTACGGGTTATGGATTACGAGATGCGCCATGGAATCAACGGGGAGGATGACGCCCCCGTTTTTGTTCGTGGGAAGACGAGCAAGAGGGTTCTCGCCTCCTTGGCGGATTTTTTCGTCGTCTTGTTCGTGGGAATGATTTTCTATGCCGCCTTGGTGAACGTCGTGACGTTTGGCCCCATTGCCGCGGCGCCGCAGCAAGAGATGAGCTTGATCGTCGAGGAACAGGTTCGATCCGGCCTCCAAGAAAAAACGAATGAGGGCGTTCTGAAAACCCGGGACCAGCTTCGCTATACCTACGCCAAGTCCCTGGTTGCCTATGACGGGACGGACGCCCCGAATGACATGTTCTATCGTTTCTATTGCACCTACGAAGCGGAAGGAAAAGAACGGATGGGTACCCTTGAATTCAACGAGGGGATCCGCAAAAGCGGGCAAGAGGGGTCGCTCTTTGTCGGCGGGGACGCCACCCATGTCGCATGGCTTAAAGACGAGATTAAGACCCCCCTATCGGCCTATCTTGACGGCAACGAGGAAGACGCGGAACCCATCAATGCCTATCGCGCGGTTAAAGAGAATTTCGACGAGACGTTCGATGAGGCTTGGGAAAAGCTGATGACGACCCCGTATATGTTGGAACATTTCCAAACCTACGCTTCCAAGGCCACGCGCTATTATCTGAACCTCACGGCGGTGGCGATCGGCTCCTTTGTCCTTTCTTCCGCAGTTTTCTTGCTCCTCATTCCCTTCATCCATCAAAAAGGCACCACGATCGGGAAAAAGATATTGCATTTGGAGCCGCGCGGTTTCGACGGTTCGCCCGTCCGTCGTTCCCAAATCCTCCTGCGCGGGACGATGGATATGCTGGGCTTCACGGTTGGCTTGCCTTTGGTCCCGATGTTCATTTTCGGGGTCGATGGCTTCTCCATGCCCTTGATCGTCGCCGGTTCCTTCGTCCTGCGCCTCTCGGTTTTCTTCCTCCTGGGCCTTCTTGTTCTCGCCGCCTCTTTGGGCTGCGTCCTCATCCGAAAGGACCACCTGTCCCTTTCCGGACTCGCATCGGGCACGGCCACGTACACGACTGACATGGCCATCTTGGCGGCCGAAAAGGGAAAACTGCGCAAAGCAAAGGAGGCCAACCATGGAGAAGCCGATTAACCTCGAATATTTCAAGGCCCCCATGACGAAAAGGACGTTCGCCTTCTTTTTCGATTTCATTTGCATGGCGATCGTCGCCCTTGGATTCTTCGCAGCGGGAAGGACTATCGTCGAGAACAGCGGTTTCTATCGCGATGCGTTCGACACCTATGTGCGGATTTCTCGCGATTCCGCCCTCTACACGTACGAAGAAACCGAAGACTATCTCGTCACCGTGACGGATTATGCCAAAGTGACTTACGCGGAAGATTCCTCCCAAAGAGTCGCCTATCTCGAGGACCGCTTTAGAACCTTCTATGTCACCGACCCCGTCTCGTGCTTCCAAAACGGCGAAGGCGCGGAAATCTACGCCTCGCAGAAAGTCGGGGAATCCGCGATTAAACAAGGGGATGGGTCCCTTTATTTTGCCCTTAACGCCGAGCGAAACCCCGAGCCGATCGTGGATGACCCAACCCTCTGCGCCTTTTACGACGAAGCGATGACCAAAGCCCTCGTATACCTAAGCAACAACGAAGCCTATGTCTCGGCGACGAGAACGCTGAATCGCACCTACAACGTCGTGATCATCCCGATCTCCATCGCCCTTTCCTTCGTCGTTTTCGAGTTCCTGTTCCCGCTCATTTTCTTCCGGAGGGGTTATCAAACCCTCGGGATGCGCACGTTCCACCTTGGCTTATTGACCGCGGGAGCGGTTTCCCCCCGGTTCCCGCGTTTCCTTGCCCGGTTCGCATGGATGCTTATCGTCGAGGTCCTCGCCTCCCTTGTGACGTTCGGGATCCCGCTATTTTTCAATATCGGCATGGCCTTCATCCGCAAAGATGGGCAGGCCCTGCATGATTACATGACGGGCGTCTACATGGTCGACTGCGCGGATCAAAGCATCTATCGCTCGAAAGAGGAATATCTTTTGATGCAAGCAAAAGCGGAAGCGACGCAAGCGCGTCCCTACCTCTCGACTTGGAAAGGCGATCATTTGGACCCCGTTCCAAAAAAGCAAGAGGGTTCCTCTATTGAGGACGCGAGGAAAAATCCCTATAATCAAACGGAATACGACATAGAGGAGCCTGGTCAAGATGGAAATTCGCATTAAAGACTTGACAAAGATTTTCCCGGGAAACCCGAAGAAGGGCATTCCCGATACCCACGCGGTCGACAAATTGAACATCACGATCCCCGATGGGCAGCTCGTTGGCCTTCTAGGCCCCTCCGGTTGCGGCAAATCCACCACTCTCTACATGGTTTCTGGTCTTTTGGAGCCGACCGATGGCGAGATTTGGTTCGGCGACGAAGACGTCACGGACCTCGAACCGGAGAAGCGCGGCATCGGCCTCGTCTTCCAGAATTACGCCCTCTATCCGCACATGACCGTTTACAAGAACGTCGCGTTCCCTCTCACGAACCTTCGGCTTGAAGAGCCCGTTCTCGGGCCCGACGGAAAGCAACGCGTCGACGTCGACGGCAAACCCGAATACAAGAAACGCAAACTCACGAAAGACGAAATTGACAAAATCGTCCGCGAAACCGCCCGCATCGTCCAGATCGAGCCCTATCTCGAGCGCAAACCAAGCCAACTCTCCGGCGGTCAGCAGCAGCGTGTCGCCATCGCCCGCGCCCTCGTCAAGAAACCCAAGGTTCTCCTCCTCGACGAGCCGCTCTCCAACCTTGATGCTCGTCTACGTTTGCAGACCCGCGAAGAGATCCGCCACATCCAGCAATCGACCGGCATCACCACGATCTTCGTTACCCACGACCAAGAAGAAGCGATGTCCATCTCGGACAAGATCGTCGTCATGAAGCTTGGCATCAAGCAGCAAGAAGGCGTTCCCCAGGACGTCTATAACGACCCGTGCAACAAATTCGTCGCGAACTTCCTCGGCACCCCGCCGATCAATCTCTTCAAAGGCCGCATCGCTGACCACAAGGTTTACGTTGGCGAAGATTGCGTTCGCGTCATCACCCCGGAAGAAGTCGAAAGCGCCAAGAAGCTCGGTCGTGACCTTTCTGACCAGGAAGTCACCGTCGGCATCCGTCCCGAAGGCATCGTCATCGGCGGAAACGAACCGGACAATTTCCGCTTCAAGGTCGACCGCATCCTCACGATGGGCCGCGATATCATGCTCGTGAGCGATCACGAACAAAAACTTTCTGACACCAAATTCGTCATCGACGCCTTCACCAAGGTGAGCGTCGGCGAAGTCACCTGCTCCGTGAAGCCGCATAAATGCTTCGCGTTCTCTTTGGCGGAAGGGGAGCCGCGCTTGATCTGATATGGCTGTCGAGAACACCCCCGTCACCGAAGGCAAAAAGACCAATCCCATCAAGGCCTTTTTCGCCAACCTCTTCAAACCGAAGGAGCGCGTGAGCGCCGACGCCGGCGAGAAGAACAACTGGAAGGCTTGGCTTTATCTTGCCCCGACCATCATCCTCCTCGCGGTCTTCACGTTCTATCCGCTCATCAACACGATTTTCATCGCGTTCCTTAAGAATTACGACTATGTCACCCAGTCTCACGAGGGCTTCACGTTCGAGAATTTCGGCGTCGTCCTCGGCCTTTTGGGCAAGAGCCCGGATGGCATGATTCCGCGGTGGCAGTGCATCGGTTTCGAGTCGGACGGCGTCCTCGGCCATTACTTGGATGCTTCCGGCGCCCAGAAAGACGCGTATTTCACGATGGACGTCATTCGTTACGCGTTCCCGAACACCCTCATCATCACCTTCGTTACGGTCCCCATCTCGATCATCATCGCCCTTCTCATCTCGATCGGCCTCAATTCGATCCCGGCCTTCCAGAAGATGTTCCAGACGATCTTCTTCATCCCGTATGTCACGAACGCGATCGCGGTCGGCATGGTCTTCGCTGTTTTGTTTGATTACAAAGGCATTATCAACTATCTCTTCCAGCTCGGGAATTTGACCTGGGTCGACCAGGGCGCCCCGACGTGGCGAGCGATGATTGCCCTATGCGTCTACATCGTTTGGCATTCCTTGCCGTATAAGATCTTGATCTTCCTCTCCGGCCTCCAGAACATCGATAAGCAATATTACGATGCCGCGAAGATCGATTCCGCGGGCGGTTTCAAGACGATGATGAACGTCACCGTCCCCCTCCTTTCCCCGCAGATCCTCTACATCATGATCACGAGTTTCATCGGCGCCTTTAAGGAATACACTTCCGTCGTCGGCTTGTTCGGCAAATCCTCGACCGACGGTGGCGGCACGAACAATATGTATACGGTTGTTTACTACATCTACGATCAGGTCAAGGGCAACGTCCAATACGGCGCGGCAGCCGCGGTCTTGCTTTTCATCGTCATCCTGCTTTTCACCGCGATCCAGTTCAAGGTTTCCAAGAAGAGGGTTCATTACTGATATGGCATACGACAATCGCAATTTCATCCAAAAACTCTTCCGGATGCCGACCCGCGAAGAGAAGCAGGCCGCCCGCGAGGCGAAGCCGGAATATCAGGCCATCAACACGGCCGGGATGACTCTCACGATCAAGGATCGCGCCAAAAACGCCGACCAGCTCGCGAAAGCGCAGAAGATCGGTCGCATCCTTTTCCTCGTCTTCGTCTACGCCTTCCTCGCCCTCATGGCGGTGATCGTCCTCTTCCCGTTCTACTGGATGGTCATCACGTCTTTGAAGAGCACGACCGAAATCCGCGCACTTCAGCAGACGTTCTTTCCCACGAACGTGCTTTGGAGCAACTACATAACCGTCTTCAACTCGTTTGATTTCGGCACGTATGTTGGCAACACTCTCGTCGTC
>JAEDJP010000009.1 GCA_016296285.1 Bacilli bacterium | reverse complement strand
CACGTCCCCGAGATCGATGACGATCGTCGCGGGCAAGGTTTTCGATTCGTAATAGGACGTCCCCGTCGGATCGCCGTCCACGATTCTCTCGACGTTATAGACATCGTTGTGAGCGGTGGATTCGACGATGGCCTTGTTGAAGGAGAGGGAAGGCGGATAGAACTCGACTTCGCTCACCTCGATGGCTTTCGGTGCGGTCCAGGAATCGACGCGATAGAAGCGAAGTTCGAAACCACCATAGGGCTGCGCGGCAAGGTTGATGTCGAGAGCGTTCCCCGAAGCGGGGCTCATCTCGTAATCCTTGCTCGAAAGCAGGCGGGTATAGTTGTCATTCATCTCGCCCGTGGTCTTGTTTTTGCGGGCGAAGATGCAAAGGCGATAGACGTAATAGAACGGATTGTCTTCGGGAACGATCAAGCGCAGGATGCCGACCGTGATCGGGACTTCGAACTCGATGCGGAGGCAAGCGAATTCATCGTCCTCGTTTTTCCAGGCGGCGCTTCTCCAGCTCGTGGAACGGTCCCCGTCGATCGCGTTGGAGGCGGGATAGGATTCCATGCTGAAATCGCCGGACCCGTCGTCCCCCGGGGTCGTGGTCTTGGTGCCCGCGCCATGGGTGGCGTTGGCTTTGAAGTCGCCGGAGACTTTGACGCCCGCGAAGGCGAGATCCCCTTTATAACGGGCGAATTCAGGAACAAGAAGACCGTTTTGCTCGACGGTCGGGACCGTCGTGATGGCGGCCTCGTCGCTTGCGAGGGCAAGGCGATAAGGGATTTCGTGGTAGCTGCCGATGACCTTCGCCATGGTCTCGAAGCTCACGCCGGAAACATACGGATTCGTCAAAAGGCCGAGGTCTTCCGCGGAGGCGATTTGCCTTCCCTCGATCTCGAGGCCCTTGATCTTGACGTTCTCGATGTGGGAGGCATCCGACTCGCCCGTCATGCGGGAAACGACAGTATCCGCCATCTCGTAGACCTTGACGTTCTCGATGGTCACCCCTGAGATGTTGCCGCGGTCGCCCCCGGAATGCGTCCAGTCGACGTTGTAGGCGATCGTGAAATCGATGAGGAAGTCGTTTTCCCCGTCTTCGCGGACATCTCCGAGGGTTTGGGCGTCCTCGACCGTGATGTTCTTGTACGTGAGATTCGTGATGGTCGCGTCATCGCAGTTATGGCAAGAGATGACGGCCTTGTGGAAGTTGTGCAAAACCGTGATGTTTTGGAAGGTGATGTTGTCCATCGTCGCCCCGTAGGTCTCGTATCCGACTTCCATGGATTGGGCGAGGTCCGTCCAGACGGTGACGCCATCGAAAAGGATGTTCGAGGTGTTTCCCCGGTCGACGTTCTTGACCACGAGGGAATCGTCCCAAGAACGGACATAGCCGCCTTTGACGACCACGTCTTGGCACGACTGGAGGGAAATGCCGTCGCCGTTGCTTCTCGCCGTGATGATCTTGACGTTGTTGACCTTCACGTCTTGGCATTTGTAGAGATTCAAGGTCCATCCGGCGGGATCGAAGAATGCGACATCCTCGATGGTGATGTGCTGGGCGTTGCGGAAAACCACGGGGATCGTGTATTCCGCTTCGCTTCTGCGTTCGTAGATTTCCCCGGAGAAAATGCCCCTGCCACGAATCGTGACGTTCTCGACGTTCTCGACGGAAATGGAGCCATAGACATAGCTGCCGCCGGCGAGATAGACCGTGGTCCCGTTCCGGACGGGAATGGTCCCGGCGTTATAGATGCCAGGCCCGATGTAAATGACGTTTGGGTCCTTCGCGGCTTCTTCCGCGGTCAAGGGGTTTTCTTCGATCGGGTTTGCGAAAACGTGGATGGCCCTCGAGCTATCCCCGTTGAATTCGACGACATAATTTCCGTCGTGTTCCAAAGGGAAGCCGATGTGGTGGGAATCGATGATGGTCGGAACGATACCAAGAGCTTGAGGCGTCACGATCGCGCTTTCGACTTCGACGTCCTTGACTTCGATTTCGACATAAACCTTGCCTTCGAAATCGAACAAGACCGCCTGGGTTTTGTCTTCGCTGCCATACCAATCGAATTTGCGCTTGTGATTGACCCTCGTTTCATAGACGAAGAGATCCACCCCGTTGACTTTGACTCCAACATGGGAAGAACTCTCCATCAAAGAGGGGCCTTCATACGTCACAAGACGGGTCGAGGTTACCTCCTTGTCCGCGACGAGAATCGCGTCCGGGTCATACCGATCCCCGGTCTGCGAGGTGGAATCCGAGAGAGAAGAGCTTTGCTCTGGCTCCTGTCCGCACGAGGAAAGGCAAAGGGAAGCGGAAAGAAGGAAGAGGGATGCGAGGCGTTTAAATGGTTTCATGCGCAAACTCACTTTCGATGATTACATTTTGTTGAAAGCGCTTCCATTTGACAAACATTTTCGTTAAGCGGTTAACTAAAAAACGGGATATATACTACGTATATCCCGTGAAAAAATCCTGAATTTATTAACCTAGGCGCGCAGAGCTCTCGCGAGAGACCAGACGAGGTTCGAGACGCTCTTTGGAAACGTTCATCTTGCCAAGGCGAATGCCGTTGAGAATCATTTCGGCACTAAGCCTTGCCTTCTCCGGGATGTCCTGATGGATGGTCGTGAGGCTCGGGCTTACGTATTCCGCGGCCTGGATGTCGTCAAAGCCCACAATGGAAATCTCTTCCGGCAAGCGCTTGCCGAGCAAATGGAATTGACGGATCATGCCGATGGCCATGATGTCCGCGGCACAGAAGACCGCGGTGACGTTTGGCGTTTTCAGGATCGCCTCCGCGGCTTCTTGACCACCGACAAACGTCGCCGCGAAGGACAAGCAAATGGGACAAAGACCCCTTTCGTTCATCGCCATCTCGTACCCATGGTATCGTTTTTGATCCACGATGGAATGGGCGACGTCGCCGCCGACGAAGGCGATATCGCGATGTCCGAGTTCCAGAAGATGGGAGGTCGCAAGATAAGCGCCCCGCACGTCGTCGATCCGGATGTTTGCATATTCGCCTGCATGCTCGTCATACACGTCCACAAGAACCGTCGGGACGTTCAGCTTGCTCAAGCCCTTGTACAAGGTATCCGTCATCCTGCCGAGAACGATAAAGCCATCCACCCCAAGAGAGGTCGCCCAAGAAACGAGGTTTTTCTCCACGGTTGAAGGCTCGATGATGAGTTCGTAGCCAGAAGAGGCGATTTCCTTTTCGAACGTGCCGATGAACTCCCCGTAGAACGGGTTTTGGGTAAAGGCGATGGAAAGGTCTTCCCACGGCAGAATGAGCGCGAGCATATGGGAGTGGCCCGTAGACAGAGAGACCGCGCTGCGAGAACGGGTGTATCCAAGCTCTTGGATGCCTTTGAGGACTTTCTTGCGCGTGGCGTTCGAAACCTTGTCGACCCCGTTGATCACATAGGACACGGAAGCGGCAGACACGTGGGCGTAGCGAGCGACATCGTAAATCGAGACTTTTTTGGCCATGCTTTAAAGAAAAGGATAATCCAAAACGTCTTGGATGTCGCTGTTTCCTTGTCGCTTGCTTGCCTTCGGCCTTCCCTCCGAGAGCGGTGGCCGGACAACGAGCATCATTACCCCGTACTGATTTTGTCTATTTATCCGCAAGAGAAGGCGGGCCTCTTTTGCCTGCCCGCCAAACTTGATATTCTAGCGGGGAACGCGAAAGGAGAAGCCTATGTCCAGAATCGTTTTGGGAATGATGAGAATCGAGTCCATGAGCAAAGAAGAGCTGACCCATCTACTCGAATTCGCTTTATCGAAAGGGATCACCAAGATCGATATCGCAGATATCTATGGGGGCACTCGATGCGAATCTCTGCTCGGAGAGGTCTTTAAGGATCGCTTCGATTTGAGACAGTCCTTCTATCTCCAAACCAAAGTCGGCATCTCGCTAGAAGGAACGGGCTACGACTGTTCCAAGGACTACATCATCTCCCATGTGAACGCATGTATTGAGCGTCTCCAATGTGGATATCTCGATGGTTTGCTGCTTCACCGTCCCGACATCTTCATGGATAACGAGGAAATCGGGAAAGCGTTTTGGGAACTCGAGATGTCTGGCATCGTTCGCCGCTTCGGCGTCTCGAATTTCAACGCCTCCCAAATTCGTTACCTCAGCAAAAAACTCCGGGCGCCCCTTGTTTGCGATCAGGTTCAGCTGGGCCTTGGAAACCTCACCATGGTCGAACAAACGTTCATGACGAACGTCCCCTCCGACAAAACGAGCAAGGAAGCGGACGACCTCTTCTTCTACCTCAAAGAGCACGAGATCACGATCCAATGCTGGTCGCCATTTCAGGCAGGGTTCTTTGAAGGGTCCATTTTCGATTGGGACTCTTATCCGGAAATCAATACAGCCTTGTACAACTTGGCCAAGAAATACCAGACGTCCAAATGCGCGATTGCGACCGCCTTCCTTCTTGCCCTTACGAAAGATATCGAGGTCGTCATCGGCTCGACGAATCCCGCGCATATCCAAGAGGCAATTGACGGGGAATCCATCCGTTTGAGCAAGAGCGATTGGTACGAACTCTACAAGGCGACCGGCCACTTTTTGCCTTAATGCCCCTTCTCTTTTTTCGCTCGTTCGCCCATCATTCACTGCAAAACATCAACGTTTCTTGACGTTATCAAGAAAAGCAATCAAAAGACCGCTCAAAGAGAAGGTTTCCTTTGTTCATGGTTATACTAAATAGGAACTCTTTTGACGTTTCGACACATGAAAGGAGCCACTTTCCATGAAAAAGTCCTTTGGTTTATTGATGCTCTCCGTCCTCGCTCTTTCCGCCTGCGGAACCCCGGTTGAAGAGCTTTCCTCGTCCGACGAGGGGACGATAGAGGATTCCTCCCTCTCGACGGAATCCAAAGAATCCATCGATTCCTCCTCCGAGGTTTCCTCAGAAGAATCCTCTCCCGAAGAATCTTCAAAAGAGGAGTCGAGCCCCGAGGAAACCGTGAACCTCAAAGAGAAGTACAAGCTCCGTCGCGACGATTCCTTGCTATCGGATTCTTCCTTCAAGAACGGGTTCGGCCTCTTCTCGCCCGAGACCACGACCGCGCATGTGGAAGATCGGCTCATCGACTACAACGGGGAAGCCGAAACGGATTTCTACAATCCAGAAGCGGACCATTCTTACTACTGGACGATGTGTCAGTGGTGGACCCCCTATAACTTCGTGAATGCCGAGTATTCCAAAAACGGGGACACCCATATATACGAAAACGAGTCGAGACGTCTCGAGGTCAACACGAACGAAGGCTCGCTTCACATGGAGCTTGACGCGGACAAGGAATACCAGGAAAAGTTCGGCGGTCCCCGCGATCCCCAAGCATCTTGGTCGCACTTCCTCATTCAGCAAAACTTCCCCGCAGAACTCGTGAAAAGCCCCTCGACGTTCGAGGATCTCTACGTTGAGATGGATGTCACGATCGAGGAATCGACGTATCTAGGCGAAGGCCAGCCAACCGGCTCGGAATGCGCTCAGCTGCTGTTCTATTTCTGCCTTTTCAACCGCGTCCCGGCAGATAGCGATCCAAACGAAGTGGGCAAGAACGGCACCGGCATGTGGTTTGGCGTCCCCATCTATGATTCGCGTTACAATTATGTCGATCGCTACATCGGCGGCGACACGGGATTCGTGGGATCGACCAATCGCATGATCTATTCCATCTCGAACCAATTCTACATGGGACGTGGCCCGGTCGAGATGAACCACACCTACAGAATTCGCATAGACGTCCTCGATCTTTTGAAGGAAGCGTTCATCTATGGGGTCAAAAACGACTATCTGCCGAATTGCCTTTGGAACAATCTCTATCTCACTTACATGAATTTCGGCTGGGAGTTGCCCGGCCAATACAAGGTGTCCAGCACCTTATCGAATCTCGATATCCACGCGACGATTTTGGAATAAAGAGAAAGGGCACATCCATGACCCGTCGTCTTGGATTGTGCTCTTTTCTTTTCTCAGAACAACGAAAAAGAGCCGTTCCCGCCAACGGGGATTCGGCCCTTTCCTCGCGATTAGAACAACGCCTTTTCTTTCTCGTCGAAGACGTGAATGAACTCGGAGAGAATCTTAAGGGACACCGGGTCGTGCATCTTGACCTCCTTCTTGGAGGAAATCTCGATTTGTACTTCCGTTCCACCGAAATCGCAATGGACGATCTGGTTGTGGCCGAGCAGCTCGACGACGTCTGCCTCGGTCGCGAATCCAGCCTTGTCGCCCCCAAGATCCACCTCGATGTCTTCGGGGCGGACGCCAAGGGTCAAAAGTGCGCCCTCTTTGCCTTCCAAACGCATTGCTTGGGCGGGGTTAAGAGGCAAGGAAGAGACGGTTTTCCCGTCCTTGGATAGAATCTCCAGCGTGCCCGGAACATAACGGCAAGGCAGGAAATTCATCTGAGGGGTGCCGATGAATCCGGCGACGAAGAGATTCGCGGGGTGGTTGTAAATCTCTCTCGGGGTGCCGATTTGCTGGATGTGGCCCTTGTTCATGACGACGATGCGGTCCGCCATCGTCATGGCTTCCGTCTGGTCATGGGTGACATAAATCGTGATGGCCCCGATCCGTTCATGGATCTTGATGATCTGGGAACGCATCTGAACGCGGAGTTTCGCATCGAGGTTCGAAAGCGGCTCGTCCATGAGGAAGACCTTCGCGTGGCGCACGATCGCACGACCGAGGGCAACGCGTTGGCATTGGCCGCCCGACAAAGCCTTGGGCTTGCGATCGAGGTATTCCCGAATGCCAAGGATATCCGCGGCTTCTTTCACGCGCGCGTCTATTTCATCTTTTGGGATATGGCGGTTCTTGAGGCCGAACGCCATGTTCTCGTAGACGCTCATGTGCGGATAAAGCGCGTAGTTTTGGAAAACCATCGCGATATCACGGTTCTTTGGGAGGGTGTCGTTGCTGTAGACGCCGTCGATGAAGAGTTCACCGTCGGTGATTTCTTCGAGTCCCGCGATCATGCGCAAGGTGGTCGACTTGCCACATCCGGAAGGGCCGACGAAGACGATGAATTCGCGGTCCTTGATGTCGAGGTTGAAGTCGAAGACGGCCTGGACGTTGTTGTCGTAGATCTTGTTGATATGTTTCAGTTGAACGCTTGGCATAGATGTTCCCTCATAGATATTGGGCGGTCAGGGTGAAGTTCGAGATCTCGATGCCGCAGTCATAGGTGCCCGGGATTTCAAAACCGATGTTCATGGATTGGAACGTGAGGTCATTGAGCTCGGAATTCACGAAATAGCCCATGCTTCTGGCCTTCACGAGGGCGTTCCCGATATAGGGCTTGATGTCGACGTTCACGCTTTGCTTGGAACCAAGGGGCAAGCCCTTTGGCAAATAGTCCGAACTCGGCATGCCATAGATGAATTTGGACGTGGCGCCTGCGCCGCCGGCATCGACCAATCCGGATTCCGGGAGGCCGTTTGGATAACGGTTGTCGAAGAAGGGGATGCCAAACCAGAAGAAATCGTTCGCGTCGAGCGCGGCTTCGCTCTTGATGACGAGGTACATGAGGAATTGGCAGGCATGGACGTCGCGATTGGCTTGGCCATCCATGTGGTCTTCCCATTTCTTGAGTTCGAGATCGATCGTGAAATCGACCGAGGACACTTCTTTGAGGGACACGGCGCGCATGAAGCCCTGATTCAAGAGCAAGTGGCACCACTGCTCGCCGCTTTTGCGCGGGCGAACATATTCCTTAGAGGCGTTGAGTTCGAGGTAAAGGCTGCCGGAAGAGGGGTTCACGGACATCTTCTTCGATTCGTCGAAGAACGTGTAGTACCCATCTTCGTACGTCGGTTTCTCGCCCACGTACTTGTTGTATTTGTCATTCAGGGAATAGATGTCCCCGTGTTGGGCGACGAGCCACGAGATGGGGCCATTCGAATCACCATAGGTCAAATCGACGTCGCGAGCCCAGCGATCGTCGGGAATCCAGCCGTCGTCTTGGCGGGATCCGGAGGCCGGTGAAACGCTGAAACCGTTCTGGAACGTGTTGTCGAGGAGAAGTTGGTAGGACGTCTCCTTTTCCGAGGTTTCGCTCGTCGGGAGTTCATCGACAGGGGAAGAGGAAGCTACTTCGCTGGGGGAAGAGCAAGAAAGAAGCAACAAAGAGAGAAGCGGAAGAGCGAGGGCGGGAATCGGTTTTTTCATGGAATACCTCCTACATTTTGAAGGCGCCCGAGGTGAGGCCTTCGATGAATTGCTTGCTAGCGACGATGAAGATGAGGACGAGGGGGATCGCGGAGAGGACGTAACCCGCGAACGGGGCGCTCATCGCGAGGCTTTGCTGCTCATAGGACGAGGACAAGGATTGCAAGAGGACCGGGAGGGTCAGCTTGCTTTCGTCCGCGCCGACGATGAGATTCGCCCAAAGGTAGTCGTTCCATTCCCCGACGAACGTCTGGATGGCGATCGTGGAAAGGATTGGTTTGGAAAGGGGCACGACGACGTGCATGAACGTCTTGAGATCGGTCGCGCCATCCATATCCGCGGCCTCGAAGAGATCCTTTGGGATGCCTTTGAAGAAGGTGAACAAGAGCATGAACGCCATCGGGATGTAGCCCGCGATGCCGGGCAGTACAATCCCCCAAAGGGAACCGACGAGATGCATGTCGTTCACGAGTTGGAAGCGCGAGATGAGCGTGAGGATGCCCGGGATCATCATGAGGCCGATGATGCAATAGAAGAGGATGTTCTTCCCGGGGAAATGGAACCGGATGAACGCGAACGCGAGGCAAGAGGCGAGGATCATCGTGCCGGCGGTGACCCCGATCGTCGTCAAAAGCGAATTCATGTAGGCCGTCTGCAGGTATTCCCACATGAAGGTGTAGTTGTCGAACGTGAAGCGAGAGGGGATGCCGAAAGGATCCACGAGGTCGTCGCGCCCGAACTTGAAGCTGCGCATCAAGAGGATCGCGATGGGGTAAAGGACCGCGAGAGCGAGGCAGATGAGCGAGATGACGACGAGCACTTGACCCCAGTTCTTTTTGAGGAAGACGCCCGTGCGGTACACCGCTTTTTTGGAATGCGCGATCCTGCGACGATAGTCTTCTTCTTGCACCGGGGTTTTCTTGCCCGCGATGACTTTGGTGAGCAAGCGCACGAAATGCGGGAGAAGGGCGCAGAGGAACACGATTTGCGGCAACAAGATCACGACATAAAGCAGCCAGTTATCCGCTTTGATGCCATAACGCAAAGAATAGTGCACGACGAAGAGGAGGCCGACGACGAAGGAGAAGACGCAGATGCCGTCCTCGATCGAATAATAGCGTTTCCGGTGGGCGAGGATGCAAAGGGCGATGCACGCGCCAAGCGCCAAGAGGATGAGGATGAAGAAAACGATGTGGACGGGGTCCGCGAACGTGAACGTCTGGACGAAGAAGGTCGCGATGTCTTCCCCGCAGGCAGGGGCACCGCGGAACAGGAAATAAAGGCACGCGGCGATGACCCCGGAGACGACGATTGCGATGCGCAAGGGATCCTTGGACGTCTTGGGCGAGAAAGCGCGAAGCTGTTCGCCGCCGCAAGAAGCGACGACCTTCTTGCCGAAGGAAGCAAAGCCCTTGCCCACGCGAACGAAGAAGTCGCGGAAGAAGAATAAGACGCTCTTGACGACGTTCCAAATCGCAAGGCCAATCCCGGAAAACAACGAGATCTGCCCATCGAAATAGACCCGCTTGTCCTCGAAGACCTCTTTCGTCCCGAAGAACGCCTTGTGGACGAGGCGATACCCCATGATGAGCTCGGCGAGGGACAGGAGGATCTGGGGAACCATCATGACGAGCCAAAGGCCGATGTTCGAGGCGTTCACCGAAACGCGGAAGGCGTCATAGATGACGTAGAAGATCGAAACGAGGGCGAAAATGAGAGCAACGCCTTCATAAAGGAAGGAATATTTCTTCTTGGCCGCGCGAATCGAGAGATAGACGATGAGGCCGAGCAGCAAGAAGAAGACGACAAAGAAAACGGTATAGGGAACGAACCCGAAATTGAAGGAGAAGAGGAAGAGGGGGAAGAAGAGGCGGATGTCGTCCATCCCGAGGGCAAATCCGCGCAAAACCACCTGAAGGACGACCGAGAGGATCGCGAAAAGGAGGGCGGCAAGGGGAAGGATGTCGACTTTGAAACGCTTTTTCCCTTCGAAATCGTAGGAAGGGCCGAGCATCAAGAACGTGAAGAACGATTTCATGCTTTCGTCCCCTTTCCGGCTTTCACCTTCTTGGGTTTTTTCTCGCGGTTCAAGGACATGTTGAGGACCGTGAGGATCAACGTGATCACGAGGATGATCATGCCGACGGCAGAGGCGTAGCCAAAGCGCGGGCGGATGAGCATTCCTTCCGGGGCCACGTAACCGCTGCCGAAAGCTCGGTCATAGAGGTAGAGGCCAAGGACGTTCGTCGCGTCCGTCTCCGCCCCGACAACGATGAGCTGGAGGTCGAAATTCTGGAAGCCCCCGATGACGCCCATGACCAAGAAGTACTTGAGTTGGGGCATGATGAGGGGGATATCGATCTTCCAGATGCGCTTCCAGACGGAGCAGTGGTCGAGTTTCGCGGCTTCGACGACGGAATTCGAAATCCCTTGCAAACCTGCGAGATAAATGAGGAAACTCGTGCCGGCCACCCACGGGAAATTCGTGAAGAGGATGGCGAATTTGCCAACCGCGTCGACGCTGGACCAGTACCAGAGCTGCGGCTCTCCCCCCATCGCGGTGACGATGCTGTTCATGAGGCCCGTGCTCCCGAACATGACGTATTTCCAAATGAGGAGGATGACGAGGGACGGGACGAGAATCGGGACGATGAAGAGGACACGGAAGAACGCGGAAAGTTTCTTGCTCTTGAGGTTATAAAGAAGCTCGGCGAGGAAAATCGTCATGAGGTTGCCGAATACCATGCCGAACAAGGTGAAGATGACGACGTTCTTGACGCAGACCCAGAACACGGGGTCCTGGAAGATTTCGGCGTAGTTCGAGACCCCCACGAACACCGTCTCGTATCCTTTGGTCGCGGAATTGAAACGGGTGTCCGTGAACGAATCGAAGAACGCCTTGATGGGTGGGTAATAAGAGAAAACGAGAAGGAAAGCCAAAGGGATCGCGAGCCACAGAAAAGCGCGCCACTGGTATTTGTGCCTCTTTGGCCTCTTCTTGTTGTCGGCGATCGCCGCATCGAGGTGGCTTCCCCGGTCACGGGAGAACGAATCCACCTCTTCGGCTTCGCAAATCTCGGTTTTCGACATATCGACGCCTTTATCGATCAAATGCCCCAATCCGAGGTGTCGTAATCGTATTCAACGATGTAGGCTTCGACGGTCGACTTCATCGATTTCGCCAAGGTGCAGGTGGCCTTTTTCTCGTCGACCAAGCCGGAATCGAGGTCCTGCATCGTGCGGATGAAGAGGTTGCTATAGGAAATGCCAAGGACGGCCCAAGAGTTGAAGCAGCCCCAGTAGACGCGTTCGCCTTTGTTGGCTTCGGCGATGTCCTTGTCGTATTGCTCGATCAACGGCTTGAGGTAATCCGCGATCTCGAAATCGTCGGTCGGGTTGAGGGGGATGCCGCCTTTGAGGTCGCCGATGAGACGGTTATTCTGCTCAGGGGCGGTCAAGAACATGAGCAAATCGACGCAGGCCTCGACCGTGCCTTCGTCAACCGCGCGGTTGGAAATCCACCACGAGGTGGCAAGGCCGGCGGAACCGCGGACAACGCCATCCTTCGCATAGGGGGTGTCGTCCGTCGTGATGTCGGGGAAGCAGATGGTGCCCCATTCGAAATCGTCGCCGGTCTGGGCGGAAAGGGAACGGAGCTGGGCGCCCGTCGCCTCGAGGAAGCCGACTTTGCCGGCGAGCCAGCCGGCGATCGCGGCATAGGTGGACGGGGCCTTGTATTGATCGAGGTTCTTGATCAAGCGGATGTATTCGTAATAGGGGTTGTTCTCGTAGGTGTTCTTCGCGTCGTAAGCATCCTGGAGATTCGCGATGCCGGCGCTCGGGTTGAATTCCTTGCGCTTGTAGAGGCGGCACATCTCCTCGGTGTCGATCATCTTGTTTTGACGGAGGACGTCGCCGCTTTCGACGAGATCGGAGAAGAGGTTGGATTCCATGGCGATCTGATACCAGGTATAGGTCGTCGTGTAAGCCGCATAGCTCGCGTCCAAGGTGTTGATGTAGGTCTGGACCTTGTCCATCGCGTCGACGAGTTGGCCATAGGTCGCGATGCTGCCCGGGTTTTCCACCCCGGCGTTGCGGAGAAGGGTCTTGTTGTACATGAAGCAAACCGGGATCTTCTCGAGGTTCGCGTAATAGTACTTGCCGTCCGCGGCCATCGTGGTGGCGAGTTCGCCTTCGTTATAGACGCTCTTCCAAGGGGCGTTGCCTTCGAGATAGGGGCTCGGGGCGTTCAGGTAATCGGTCAAATCGACGTAGTAATCCTGGCCGAGGTCCGTGTTCACGACCGTGCCGTTCTGGTAGATGATGGACGGGGCCGTGCGGCTCTTGAGCTGCGGCAACAAGACGTTGCGGTCGCCCGCGGAAGAGGTCTTGTTGATCTTGACCTGGTACCCAGGATGGGCCGATTCCCATTCCTTGCACAAGGTTTCCAGCGTGTTGTAAGGATAGGGGTTCGACTCGCTTTGGACCATGGACGGGGTGGAATTGAAGTTCGCGATGTCTCCGCCGCCATCGATCGTGATGGTCTTGACGGGTCCCGTGAAGGAAGAGGTGCCGTCTCCGCCGCCTTCGACGGACGACGAGACATCGGCCAAAGAGCCACAGGAGCAAAGGAGGGCACCTGCGCTGAGAAGGACGATGAGGGTGTTTTTACGGTTGGAATTCATGTATGTACCTCCAAATATTCATTTCCTTAACGTAAGCGATTGGGTAAGCATCCGAGCTTTTCCGCGGTAGAGAACCGTGACGGGTTCCCCGCGAAGGAGCCTGACGTCGAGGCGATTGCCCTCGAGGGTGAGCTCAAGGGTCGCGCCACGATAGATGAGACGGGTTTTGACGCGGGAGAAGGGTCCCCCGAATTTCGGGTCGAGAACGAGCCCTTCCTCACGAGGGGAGGCGCCGAGAAGCCCGCGGACGATGGCCATGCGCCCGCCGGCGATGCAGGCCGCGTGGACGCCTTGGTAGGCGCAGGAGTGAAGGTCGTCGATGTCGATGCGCATGGATTCCTTCAAGTACTTCACGAACTTGGGGAATTGGCGGTTATCGACCGCGGCGATCGCGTGGGCGGGATAGGTCAAAGAAGAAGAGGCTTCGCACTTTTTCTCGTAATAAGCCCAGTTCTTCGCGTAAAGCGAGGGATCCATCCCGATGTCGAGATAAGTATAAAGGTTGATGACGTCCGGCTGCTTGATGATTTGCGATTCGTGATAGAGGCCGGAAGCCTTCATCTGGAATCCCTTGGCAGCCCCGTTCCCAGCGAGAGGGAGATAGGGTTTGAGGGAGAGGTATCCCTCGAATTGGGGGATGACGCCGTTTTTCGCCGGTTCTTGGACGTAAAGGCGATCCGCGTAATCCGCGATGCGCGCCTTGAGGTCTTCGTCGAGGGCATAACCAAGGCGATCGGCGAGCTCGAGGAAGCGTTTCGCGACGAAACGAACCTGGTAATTCGTGTAGGCGTCGTCGTCCACGTAATCGTGATGCTCGTCGGTGCCCGTGACGGAAAGGAGGTGATACATCCCCTCTTTTTCGGTGGAACGGGACATGAAATACTTGAGGGATTCGGCGATCATCTCAAATCCTTTTTCCTTGAGGAAGGCGTCGTCCCCCGTGCAGGCATGATATTGAAGAACCGCATAGGCGACGTCCCCGGAAATGTGGATTTGGAGGAAGGGATGGCGCGCGTAAATCCAAACCTTCTCATCGCCTTTGACGGAGCTGCAGAACGCGAAATGGGCCCCATCGAGGCCTTCTTTCTTGGCGTTGTTCTTCGCCTCCTCGAGGCAGCGATAGCGATACTCGAGGCAACGCTTTGCGGCATCCGGGAAAGCCGTGAAGAGAATGGGAAGCTGGAAGATCTCGCAATCCCACCACACGAACTGGTTGTATTTCTCCGCGGTCAGGTTTTTGGCGGACAAAGAATGGACGGAATCGAAACGATCGAAGCCGATGAGCGTTTGGTAGTTGGCGTAGCGCAAAAGGTTTTGCACCTCGGGATCCCCATCGACTTCGATGTCGAGAAGGGCAAAGGCTTTGCGATAGGCGCTTAGGTGCGTTTTCTTGACCGCATCATAGGCCAAGGAGACATCCTTCCCGAGTAACGATGGAACCTCATCGGGTGCCACGGGATCGCAACTCGCGTAAAGGGAAACGATCTTGGAAAGGGAGGCTTCGTTCCCGACCATTTCGTAACGGGAACCGTAGACGCCACCCTCTTGGATGTTCTCGAGGAACCGGAGGCCGTTCGTTTCGTCCTTTGAGAGAAGGGAGGCCGTCATGGAATAGAGGTCGCCGAAGTAGAACGAAAGGGAAACCGAGCCTTCCGTTAGGGCGGAAGAAGTCACGACGGATTTGTGTTGTCCGTTCGTCTTGACCAAGGAATCGATGCCCGAGACGGCGACAACGGGCAAGTCGTGGTTGATTTTGCGGACGCTCGCCTTTTGGAAGAACACGTGGTTGTTCGCGAAAGAGCAGTACCGTTCATAGATGAATTCGGTGAGATGCCCCTCGCCATCGTCCCAAAGGACCGTGCGCTTGAGGCCGCCGTCTTTGTTCGCGAGGAGGCGTTCCCATTTGACGATCTTGCCTTCCCAAGGAAGGAAGAGCTTGCCGCCGACATAGAAACGGATCGTCGTCGGGTCGCAGATGTTGATCGTGGAATCCTCTTTCTCGAACTCCTTGAGCTTTTGGAGGTCGAAATAGTATTTCTTCATGTAGAGGTTGTCCGCGAAGGCGTTCGGGATTTCGACGATTTGGTCGAAAACGCCGCGGACATAGCACCCCTGAATGAAGACATCGCCGAATTCTTCGAGGGATCCACGGATGCCGTAATACCCGTTCCCAATGCCCAAAAGGGCAGCCAGCTTGGCTTCGTCTTTGATGTCGTATCCGACCTCTTTGAGGCCGGCTTTCGTAATCTTCAGCATGGTTATTCCTTGATCAAGTTCATGAGGTTCGAGACATAGCCGCGGACGAGGAAATCGCAGGGGTGGTTGATGTTGTTCGCGTAAAGCTCGAAGGAATTCTTGTGACGGAGGAGGTCGAGGGAGAACGTCGTCATGTCAAGCAAGGCAACCCCGTTATATTCGGCGACCATTTCCTTGAGCGGGGCCAAATAGGACGCTTGGCCCTTGTTTTGCGAGGAAGCCGGGTTCGCGACGATCGTGGACGCGACGATGATCTCGGCGTCCGGGCAATTGGCCTTGATCGAGCGAATCATGAAATCGATGTTGTCGACGTAATCGAAACTCGAGACGTTCCAGGAACCGTCGTTCATGCCGAAGCCAATGATGACGAGATCCGGGTTGAAAAGGTTCACGTTGTTCTCGACGTTCTGCCTGCCCCAAGAGGAAACCTGGCCGCCGATCGCGGTGTTGGTGAGCGTCACTTCCGAGCCGTAGATGCGCTTGATTTCGCTTGCGAATCCATCGGGGAAGGTGTCTTGGAACGGCTCGATGCCGAGTTTCCCGGAGGCGTTGGCCCCGGTGAAGATGGAGTCCCCGTTCACGACGAGGCGAATGGGGTCATGGGCTTTAAGCTTGGCCTGCAATTTGGGGAGTTTCGCCCCTTGTTTTTCGGGGATGGTCCCGTCCCACGTCCCTTCATGTTCATAGGTGACGTTGACCTGCTGCATAATGACGCCGATGCCTTCGGTGAAAAGGATATGCCCACCTTTCCCGTCTTCGTAGGTATTCATGGTATCCGGCACATCTTCGCAGGAAATGTTGGCCTTCGTAAGGCGGGGCATCGTGGAATTCTCGGTGAGGATCAAGCGATTGCCCTCGATGCGGTATTCGTCGGCGGAATATTCTTTTTCGAGGGTGAAATTGCGCACCGAGATGATGCGGGTCGGGGTGTAAAGAAGCTCGCTTGCGAACGTTCCGTCATCTTGTTCGACGGGGACGAGGGTCTCATTGTAAATGGTCTTGCTGTTCCAAATGTCTTGATACATTTCGTTTTCTCCATAGACGTACCCAGCGAGGGTGCTCTCGCTGCTCGAGGGAATGTCGCCTTCCAAAGTTGAGGAAGAATCGACCGTGCCTCCCGGGGAGCAAGAGCAAAGGGCGGCCGCGAGGGCGAGCGCGCATAAAGTTTTGACGACGGGTTTCATTTCGTATCCCTCCTTTCAATGCGGACCGAAAGCTCAGAGATGGTGATCCCGGATTCGAAAGAACCGGGGAGTTCCCATCCAAGATTCATGTAATTCAGGATGAGGCGATCCCAAGAAGAATCCTGCATGGCGCCATGGTCATACCCATAGAGGTAGGCTTTCTTGATGTAGGGAAGGATGTCGAGTTCGAGGATTCTTTCCTCGCCGACTTGGACGGGGGAATCGAAATACGTGTCGCTTCCCAAGGAATAGATCAAGCGATTGGTCGCGCCCACGAAGCCGCTGTCGACGTGTTGGTAGGTGCCGACAAACGGGTAACGGGAATCGAAGATGGGAAGCCCGAACCAGAAGAAGTCGTTGTCGTTGTTCCCGGATTGATAGCCCGAATCGCCGTTGCGGACATCCGTAACCGTGAAATACCACGTGATCTGCGAACAGGGGATGGCTTGGCTCGGATCGAGGTCGTTGTTCGGGAAAATCCGGAATTTAAGGTGGACGTATACGTGTTTTAGCTCGGAAAGCTTCGGGGCATCCACGAAATCCTGCTCGATGAGGAAGTGGGACCAATTCTCCGTGCCGACGCGGGAATGCCCGAACTTTTCCATGTACTCCTTGTAGGAATCGAGTTTCATCATGATGGAACCCTTCTTGGGGTTCACCTCAAGGACGCGCGATTCGTTCTCGTAGATGTAAGATCCGGCATCCGTTTTCTGCATCGGGGCAGTCGCGAAATCAAAAGGCGTCCACCACTGAGCCATTTTCCATGGGTGGGTCTCCGCTTTTTTCGCCTCGCCCCCGTAGTCGAGATAACGAGAAACCGCCCGTCCGTTCTCGGTGGACGTTGTCATGAGATCAAATCCGGTCTCGAAATTTGGGTCGGTGATAAGTTCTCGCATCGTGCCCTCCATGCCGCTATCGGCCGTCGACGATTCGCTCACGCTTTCCTCTTGGGCGGGAGAACCCCCGCAAGACCCAAGAAGGAGGGGGAATAAAGCCAAAAAAATGGGACAAAACTGTTTGTTCATGGCCACCTCCTTTCACAGCGTTGGAATCTGGTCGGAAGACGCCGAATGAGGGGTTGGAAGAGTTACGCTCGCGCACGCATACGGTCACGCAGGAAGGCATAGTCAAAACGCTCATTCGGATATCTATGGAAACATTATAGGCATATGCCATTTTTGATAAAATGAGCGAATCGAAATTTGACAAACAATCACAATTGGGATAATGTGCAATCACATTCAATCAAATCGAGCAACAAGATGTCAGATATCACACGTCAAACCCAAATCATGGAGATCCTCAACGAGGAAAAGAGCGTCTCCGTCAGCAAGCTGATCAAACGGCTTTATGTTTCGCCTGCGACGATTCGTCGCGATTTGGAAGACATGGCCAAAAAAGGCTTGCTCAAGCGCGTTCACGGGGGCGCGATCCTCTTCGCATCCAAAAACGAGGAATCTTCCATCATCACGCGGAGCAAAACGATGGTTCAGGAAAAGCGCGCGATCGCTGCCAGCACCATCAACTTTCTGAAGAACAATCAATCCATCTTCCTTGATTCGTCCTCGACCGTCTGCGCCCTTGTCCCGTTCTTGAACGATTTCAAATACCTGACCCTCATCACCAATTCCCTCACGACCGCGATCGAGATCGGGGAAAAGACTGATTTCAAGGTCTTTGTTCCTTCCGGCTTCGTGAAAAGGCCGAGCAACTCCTTGCTGGGCGACGCGACGAACCAGATTCTTTCCGACCTCCATTGCGACCTCTTCATCTTCTCCGCGGCCGGGATGGACACGCGCCGGGGGATCACGGAAGCCTCGATCGAACAGGCCGAAACGAAGAAAATCATGATGCGCAACGCAGAAACGAGGATTCTCTTGCTCGACCATTCGAAGTTCGGCCAATCCTTCCTCGCGAAATCCTGCGATCTCTCCGACGTCGACATCCTCGTCACCGACCAGAAGCCGAACGAGGAGTTCATGCGGTATCTCTCCCGCTATAGCAACCTGCACATCGTTTATTGATTCCGCTTTTAAGGAGAGCGCCCATCCCGTGGGCGCTTTTTTAACAAAGAAAAAGCCCGCGCCGGTGAGGCACGGGCCTAGAAAAGAGCGAGATTACTTCTCGGATTTCTTCTTGATGAGGATCGCGGCGCCGAGGCAAGCAACGACACCAAGGAGGCTGGAAGCAGCGATGATGGAGCCGCCGCACCCGCCTTTGCCGCCTTCGTTTCCGTCGGTGGATTCAACGGGGGCTTCGCTCGATTCGACGGGATCGGGTTCGGAAGAGGCCTGAGCGCCCTTGACGTGGAGGAGCCAGGTGACGCTGCCTCCGGCAGTCGCGACGATGATCTCGTGGTCATTGGCTTCAAGGCCGGAGAGGTAGGAACCCTTCACCGTGAAGGTGGAGCCTTTGAAGACGTAGTTCGCGGCATCGAGCTCGGAACCATCGACCTTGACGGAGGTGATGTCTTCGCCATAGGTTTCGAGGTTGAAGGAGAGGTCCGCGGACGCGCCCTGGTCGATCGTCTTCTGGGTATCGGTGGACGTCGGGACGGGGGCTTCGTCGGAATTGATGGAAGCGGCAGTCGGGGCTTTGCCGTTGATTTCCTTGAGGGTCAAGGTCGTCGGATCATTGCTGCTGAAGCTATCGCCCGCGAGGATGAAGTAGCCTTCTTTGGAGGAACCAAGGACCGTCTTGATCTTGCGGGACGTGATCGTTTCGCGGTCGAAGGTGACGCCGTTGAAGGACATGTTGAAGTAGGTTTCGGTGACGCCGGCGATCGTTTCGGTGGTCTCGTAGAACTTGACTTCGACGTCCGTGGCCATCGGGATTTGGATGGTCTGGAGGAGGTTCGAATCGTAGAAGCGGTTCGAGGTGAGGGAGCAGAGGAACGCCTGGACGCTCAAGGTCGTGGAATTCACGTAGGTGATCAGGAAGAAGATTCCTTTGTTTTCCTGGACGGCGTCGGTTTCGGCATAGACCCACATTTCGGGCTTCTCCATGAGGCCCATCGTGATCCAAGCGCCGGAATTGCGACCGAAGTTGGAAATGTTGATGACGGTCTGGAAGCCGATCGCGGACGTCGCTTCTTTGCAGAAGATGCCGGCGGATTCGGCATTCGTTTTGCTGTTGGAAGAACCGGAGGTGAGGATATCAAGCGAGCCGTCTTGGTTCGTGATGACGCGGGCGCCGACGCCTTGTTCCCAGTTGTCATGGGTCAAGGTCGTCTTCTCGGCGAGGAGGTTGTTCGCGTTGTCGACGCGGGTCGCGAAGGCAAGGGCTTTTTCCTCGACGAGGTATTCGCCATAGCGGGTGGGGATGCCGGAGCGGAGGGCATAGGCATCGCGGATGTCGATGGCGGTCGCGAGGGCATTGACCTTGGCTTCATACGCGGCGATGGCTCCGTCATAAACGGTTTCGATCGCGGTGAGGAGCTTGCCGATCGCGGCTTCGTAAGCGGCTTGGTAGGCGTTGTAGTTCGCGAGGGCTTCGCCGGTCAAGGCACCGGCATTGATGGTCGAGAAGACCGAATCGGCCTCGGCTTTTTCCGCGAGGGCGGCATCGACTTCGGCGACGGTCGTGAGGGTTTCGCAGGCAGTGGTCAATCCCGAGACATGCTCGCCATACAGGATAACGGCGAGTTCGTTGCCGGCCGCGGCGACGGCGTCGCTGATGCGGGTCGACACCTCGCCATAAGAGGCGGCGAAGTAGGCCCTGTCGTGCGTATAGAGTTTGGCGTAACGCGCATTCATCGCATCATAGGCTTCTTTGGCGGCGCGGGTCGCTTCCAAGCTGGAAACATCCGCGGTCTTGAGGTTTTCGAGGGCGTTCTTGACGTAGGTGAAGTCGCCTTCGGCACCGAAATAGACCTTGTCGCTCGCATCGCCCACGGACTCAATCACGTAATTCTGACGGGTGCCGGCGTTGTTGAACATGCCGAGCGCAAGATACGTCTTGGTCGGGTCTTCGAAACGCGCGAAGAGTTCAGAGGTCGGGACGGCGCAGACGTAGTCGTTGACGCTGACGTTGGTCGTGGCGTCATTGACCTTGTTGATCTTGATGGTCACGCGATAGTCCACCGTGGAGGCCTGAACGCCGACGAAGTTCGCGTCATCGGCCCAGGTGTTGCCATCCGTGAACGAGGGGATGGAGACGTTGTGGGCCCCATAAGTAGAGGCGGTGACGATGTAGTTGGAGGTCGGATTGTTGCCGACGATGATGTCCATGACGAGCTGCTTGCTCGCTTCGCCGTCATAGCTGCCAGGGGCGCTGCCGAAGATCAATTGGAACCCGGTGTTCCCGAGGATTTGGGAGAGTTCGACGGTGATCTCGAGGCTCGTCGCATCGTAGGTGCGGTTGAGGAAGCCGCCGCGACGCCCCCAGTCGGAGAGGTCGTTGACGAGGACGGAGCGCTCGCTGATGCGGACCGCGCCGACGTCCATGTTCCAGACGGACCCGAAATAGGAGTCCGGGGTGACGACGCCCGCTTCGGCGGGAGTGTCATAAACAGAGGCCGCGCTGACACCAGTCGCGCCCTTCGGTGAGAGGCCCATCGCGATGGCCATGCTGGCTACGATGGGTAAAAAGGCATTTCTCAGTTTCATGCTTTCCTTTCTAACGGATTTGCCGTTTCGTTGGTTTCATTTTATGGTTTGCGGCGAAGTCCGTTCAACCCTTGAGCAGGTTTATGACAACGAATCAAGATTGCTCACGGAAACGCGCAAACTCAACACAATGCTATCGTTCTTCGGCTTTTTCCCTCCATAGTTCCTGAATGTCGATGGATTTCCCGCTTTCAAGCCGCGAAAGTTCGCTTGCGAAAGCCATGACATGGGATTCGATAGAGAGCTCGATCCTCGAGGCAAAGCCTTTCGAAGAACCATAGCATTCCATGAAATCCCTCACGAATCCTTCATCGCCCCCGTCGTGCCCGCCTTCGATCTCGGAAGCGGGGATCTTGATCGTCTTGATCTCGTCGGAATCCCAACGGATCACCTCGATCTCGTTCGTGTTGCCGCGCCCGCGGATTTCGCCATACTCGCACATCACCTTGATGGTGCGTTCGGTGTATTTGGTGAAAGCCGAAACGTTGAAAGACGCGGTGATGCCCCCATCGAATTCCATCGCGACGACCTGGTGGTCGGGGACGTTGTTGTCGGAATGGAAGACGCAGCGCCCATAAGGGGAAGTCGAGAACGTCTTTTCGATCGCTTCGGGGGACGAGCAATCCAAGGGGACGGTCGCGATCATCGGGACCTTGTAAATGCGAACGCAGTCGAAGGGGCATTCGTTTTGCTTGGGGCAACGGATGCAGCGGGGGGCCATCGTCTTTTCGTCGTAATGAGCCTCGTTGAAGAACGAGAGCTCGCCGAAGGAAGAGAGGCTCTTGCAGTGCTTGTCTCCCAGCAAGTAGAGGAGGATGTCCATGTCGTGACAGCATTTCGCGACGATGAACGGGGCGGAATCGCGGGTGTTTCTCCAGTTTCCGCGCACATAGGAATGGGCGAAATGGAAATAACCGACGTTCTCGTTGTGCTGAATGTCGATCACCTCGCCGAGCTCTTTCGAGTCGATGATCTGCTTGATGATCTTGAAGAACGGGGTGAAGCGAAGGACGTGGCAAACCGCGACGAGTTGGTCCGGGTGCTTGCGCGCGACCTCCCCGATCGCGATCGATTCCTCGAGGGAAATCGCGATGGGCTTCTCGAGAATCATGTCGTATCCCGCTTCGATGAGGGCAATCGCGGGAACGTAATGCATGTCATCGAGGGTGGCCAGGATTGCGACATCGGCGATGCGCTTTTCCTTGATGATGGAGGCATACCCGTCGAAAATCATCGAATCGGGGATGCCGAATCTTCTCTGGTAATCCTTTTGCTTCACTTCATCGGGGTCCGCGACCGCGACAACGCGATATTGCCCGGGATAGTACTTCTCGAACGCGGCGAGATAGCATTCGCTGCGTTCCCCGGCGCCGATCACCGCGAGGGTAATCGGGTCAGAAGAAGGGGTCATTCTCATAAATCACAGAAGCATGATCTTGGTCGGCCAGGAGAACCCGACGTTCCCGACGCAGTCGTAAGCGTAGAGTTTGACCGTCCACGTGCTCTTCCTCGAATACGTTCCGGTGAGGGGCATCGAAATCGTCCCCGTTTTCTTGGCGGGCGAATTGTACCAATCGTCCAGCCAAGGAATGTCGATGATGTAGTCCTCGTTTTCGTCCACGATCTCCTCTTGGGCCATCGGGAAGATGCGGGCTTTATAGGAGAAAATCATATAGGTGTCCGTCTCGAATGCGTCGAAGGTGATCGTGATTTTTCCGTCCGAAGTATGAAGGAGGATGAATTTCCCGCCTTCTTTTAGGCGCGGCGCATTTTGCTTTGCGGCGCGGGCTTCGTCGCTATAACGGGTCAGGTGGGAGAGATCTTCCTGAGGACGGGAGATTTCCCAATAATCCATCACCTGGGCCCGTTGGTTGAGGTCGTAACGGCCAATGCGGACGTTTCCGCGCGCATCGACTTCGCAGATCTCGCCGAAGGAATACTCGCGTCGATTCGAGAGCTCGCTCACGCCCGGTAAATTCGCATCGAGGTCAAGGTCCGAGGTGCAAGCGGCCTGCACTTCGGTGATGTCGTCTTGATGAATCGCCCGGTCATCGTGGATGTTGTAATGGGTGTGTCCCGAGAAATAGATGACATTGTGGTAATCCTTCAGGATGGGGAGAAGCGTCTTGGAGGCGCCCCAATCGCCGGAATCATCCGCGGAGAAGGACCCGGGGATCGTCGAATGGATCGGGCTATGGCCGACGACGAAGATCGGCATGTTCGGCGCGTCGGCATAAGCGGCGGCCAAGGTTTCCTTGAGCCAGGTTTCCGTCCGTTCGGGGAAGGTGTTGAGGCCAGGGCCATAAGACGTGAACTCGATGGAGATGAAGTGCACGCCTTTGCGAACCATGTGGCGGTTGCCGAGTTTCGCGGCGGTTTGGTCCAAATCGTGTTGATACACGTTCGCGCCATAGGCGTTATAGAAGCCATAGGTATCCATGCAGCCGGACCAGTGGGTGTCGTGATTGCCATGAGAGAAGAAGAACGGCGTCTTTGCGAGATCGAACGCGGCGTTGTATTTCTCCATGAGGGCGGCGACATCCGCGGCCTTGCCGTTTTGGGTTTGGTCGCCCGCGGACATCACGAGGTCGAACGTCGTGTCGGGACGGAAGGACTTCAAGGCAGCAAACGTATCCGTGAGGCGTTCCGCGTAATTGACGTTCGCGTCGCTGTAACCGACGTGGATATCCGTGATGACGGGGAAGGAAAGAAGGACGTTGTTCTCGTCGAACACGGTGGTCGGGTCGACGGGCTCGGGCTCTGGCTCGGAGCTGTCCTCGATGGAAGGCGAGCTTTCTTCCGAGGACGGGATGGGGTCTTCCGAGGTCGTTTCGGAAGGAAGGGGCGGTTCTTTCTCGGATTCCGAGGTCACGTCTTCTCGGGAAGTAACGCCTTCCGCCGTCGAAGAGGTTTCCTCACCAACGAGAGAAGAGGAGTTGCCGCCTTCGGATCCGCAGGCGGCAAGGCCAAGGCAAGCGAAGGCAAACAATATCTTGGATGTTAATTTCATAGGTTCTCCTCGATAAGGTTAAGGGCGGGACAAACATCCCGCCCTCAACGCTGTTTCAATTCAGAAGATTAATCTTCTTTTTTGCGCTTGGCGGCAATGGCGATTCCAAGGAATCCAACCATGGCGACGACGGAAGCGCCGGCAACGAGCGAACCGCCGCAGCCTTTGGCTTTCTTCGCGACGCCATCGAGCGCGGCTTTGCCATCGGCAAGAGCGGAGGCAACGCCGGCCTTATCGGTCGCGGCATCAATCGCGGCTTTCGTGTCAGCGATGATGGTTTCGATTTCGGCAAGGCCGCCTTCGTCGTATTCATCGGTCGCGGTGATGTAGCCTTCGATTTCGGACTTCGCAGCGGTTTTGGCAGCGGCGAGTTCCTCGGCGACGTGGTCCGCATCCGTCTTGTAGCAGTCGATTCTCGTCTTGGTATCCGCGACGATGGCGGCGATGGCATCCGCGTCGGTCGCGGCGTCGATCGCGGCTTTGCCTTCAGCAATGACCGTTTGGATCGCGCTCTTTTCGACATCGCGGTAGTCATCGAGGTTGACGTAGGCGTCGAGTTCGGCCTTGGCGGCTTCCTTGGCGGCGTTGAGAGCCTCTTCAGCAGAGAGCTCGGCATCCGTCTTGATCAAGTCGATCTTGGCTTTGCCCGTGGCGACGGCGGCAGCAATGCCATCCGCGTCGGTCGCGGCGTCGATGGCAGCTTTGGTCTCGTTGATGATGGCGGTGACCTCATCCATTTGCTCGTCGCGATAGTCTTCGAGGCTGACGTAGCGGGTGATTTCATCCTTCGCGGCGGTCTTGGCCTCTTCGAGAGTCAACTGGGCGTCGGTCGGGATGGCATCGAGGGTCGCGACGGCCTGTTCGAGAGCCGTGGCAACACCGGCAAGGGTGGTCGCTTCTCCGACGGCCGCTTTGTATTGGGCCTGGGCAGCGGCGAGGACATAGGTTTCCTCTTCGCGATAATTCTCGGCGAGGTACCCGTCGATCACCGCAATGGCGGCAGTCTTCGCTTCCTCGACGGCGGCGTAGTAGGGATCAAGTGGGGCGAGGATGGTCGTGACGGCGGTCGTTTGCTTTTAGGCGATGCCGTATTTGGCTATGTCGTAGCTCGTCAGGTTAACCGCTTCATTGATCGAAGCGACGGCGGCATCCGCGATGGCTTTGTAAGCCGCGGCTTCCGCGTCGGTTTTGATGCCTTCGGCCGGGACTGCGGCAGCGGCGGTCGTGAGAGCGCCTTCGATGCGGGCATTGGCCGCGGCGACGGTATCGGCGAGGCCATCGGCATAAGCGGCGGCTTCGGCATCCTCGAACTTCTCGACGGGGATGTTCATGCGGCCGCTGTAGTTGAGGCCGCCGATCTGGACGTAGGATTTCGGGCTTGCCGGCAACGCTTCGCCGTTGTTGATAAGGGTCGAGGCGATGGTCGCGCTTTCCCCGTTGATCGTGATGGTGGTTTCGCCCTCCGCGGAGACGACGCTGATGTCGATAGTGCCGGAAGACGTGGTGATGAGACGTCCGTTGTAGTCGCCGACGGCGTCACGCCTCCATCCCTCAACCGAGACGTTGTGGGAAGCGGTGTTGCCAACGATGGCAAGCACATGGGTCGCGTCTTTGCGGAGGAACTCGATCGTGTAATGTTTGGACGGGGAGCTGTAGAAGGACCAGTTCTCGGGGTCGAAATTGAGGAAGAGCGCGCCGGAATTCGGAAGCTC
>JAEDJP010000094.1 GCA_016296285.1 Bacilli bacterium | reverse complement strand
AGGCGCAGCACCTCGTCCACGCGGCGGGCGCAGACCATCGCGCGAGGCATCATGACAAAGAGCATGAGCAGCATCATGAACGCGAAGATGATCTGGATGCAAAGGGACGAGAACGCCACGATGGTCGCGTAATCGATGGCAAGGGATTTCATGAGATGGGCCCCGACGGCGTAGATGCCGAGGGACGCCCCGTCGAGGACGATCGTCATGAGCGGGTTCATGAGCTGCATGATGCGGGACGTGTAGAGGTTCAGGTTCATGAGGTCGTCGTTGGCCTTCTCGAATTTGTCGTTCTGGTATTGCTCGGCGTTGTAGGCGCGGACGACGCGGACCCCCGAGATGCCCTCGCGGGTGACTTGGTTCAGGCGGTCGATGATCTTCTGCGAGATCTTGAATTTCGGCAGGACGAAGAACATCATCGCGGACAGGGCGAGGACGATGACGAGCACCGCGACGATCGCGACCCACGTGAGTTCCATGGACGTCGCCTGGATCTTGCAGATGGCCCAGATTGCCGTGACGGGGGCGCTGAAGAGCATGCGGAAAACGAGGAGGGTCGACATCTGGACGTTCTCGATGTCGTTCGAGGTCCTCGTGATGAGGGAGGCCGTGGAGAAGCGGTCGATCTCGGAAAGGCCATAGGCGCTTACGCGCTCATAGACCTCTTCGCGCAGCCTCGTCGCAAGGGATGCGGTCATCGAGGATGCAAGGATCGCGATGACGACTTGGCAGCCGAATTGGCCGGCCGCGACGGCGACCATCATGCCGCCGTTCCACCAGATGGCATCCTGGTCAAGCGTGACGATGGCCTCTGTGAGACCTTGCATGAAATCGACGTTCTTCATCGAGCAGAAAACCTGCAGGACCGTGAGGCCGCAGATGAAGGCGAAGAACACCCAATCGTACCATCGGAATCGTTTATATAGACGCAAGAGACTCATACGTTTCATCCCTCCTTAGAACTTCCACCACGCGTGGACGCTTGCATATCATAGGCGAGCGCGTGGGTTTTGCAAGCAGAAACGGGTTGCTTCCTTGCAACTTCTAGTTTCCGCGCCAAGATTCTCGACAAGCTATTCAAAATTCGACCCCCGTTCTCGCTTCTTTTGCACATTCTGTCCAAATTATTCAACTTGTCGTTCTTCGGTTCTTTAGGCTAGGAGTATACTTTCCCCGAAAGGAGCTTTGCCCCCATGAAACCAACCGTCTATTTCTCTTCTTCCCTCACCCCCGAGACCTTGATCCGCCTTTACGAAATGCTAGGCTCCCCTTGCTCTGGCAAGGTCGCCGCGAAGATCCATTCCGGGGAGAAGGGCAACCAGAATTTCATCGCCCCCGACTTCCTCTTCCCCCTTATCGATCATGTGGGGGCGACAGTCGTCGAGACCAACACCGCCTATCCCGGAGCCCGGAACAAGACCAAGAAGCACCTTGGCCTCATGGAGGAGCACGGCTGGGCGAAGCGCCCCTTCGAGATCCTCGACGGGGAAGGGCCGGACCTCGAACTCCCGGTCGTTAACGGCCTGCGCCTCGAGAAGAACCTCGTGGGCAAAGGCATCGAGAAATACGATTCCTTGCTTGTCCTCTCCCACTTCAAGGGACATCCGATGGGCGGGTACGGCGGCGCCTTGAAGCAACTCTCCATCGGCATGGCCTCAAGTGCTGGCAAGGCCAACATCCATAGCGCGGGCGCGAGTTCGAGCCCTGTGCTCTGCTGGGCCAAGAAGACGGAGCAGGAAGCCTTCCTCGAATCGATGGTCGACGCGGCGAAGACGGTGATCGAGTATTTTGGCAAAAAGAAGGGCATCGTTTACCTCTCCATCATGAAGAACATGTCCGTCGACTGCGATTGCTGCGCGAAGGCCGAGGACCCCTGCATGAAGGACATCGGTATCCTCGCTTCCTTAGATCCCGTCGCGATCGACGCGGCTTGTCTTGATCTCGTCGAGGCAAGTGATGACCCCGGCAAGGAGCATTTCCTCGAGAGGGTCACGTCCAGGAAGGGCTATCACACCATCGAGATGGCAGTGAAACAAGGCCTTGGCAGCCGGGACTACGAGCTCGTCCGGATTGATTAAGAAGGCTAGACAATGAAAAGCCGAAGGCGTCGACCTTCGGCATTTTCTTTTGTCGGAACGCTATTTGGCCCAGACGACGGGGGTGACCCCATCGACATCATAATGCCAGTAGTTTCCGTCGTAAGCGGTGCCTTCCTCGTTCAGGGCAGGCTCAGATTCACTGTAGAGATAGAGGGTGGCGTTCGTCAGGCTCTCGTTGTAATCCCCCATCACGATGGCGGCGAAGCTTTCCGCGGTGCCTTTGTAATACACCTTGGCCAAGGAAGAGCAATAGCGGAAGGCACTCGTACCAACCGAGGACAAGGAGCTCGGGAGGATGACCGAAGCGAGTTTCGAGCAGGACAAGAACGTGGCGGCGCCGATCGTCATGGTCCCTTCCTCGCAGGTGAGGGACTGAAGATCGACATTCCCGGCGAAGGCATTCTTCGGGACGTCTACGAGGGTGCCCGGCAAGGTGAGGTTCGTGATCGTTTCCCCGTTGATCGTGATGTGGCCCGACTTATAGAGCGGGTTCGCCTGGACATCCCCGAAAGCGATGGAAAGCCAGGAATCGAGGGTGCCGCGATATTCGATCATGGTGAGGCGGTCGCAGCCATAGAAGCCGGAATAGGCGACGCTCGTTAGATTCGGCCCGATCGAGACGCTCGTGAGGGTTTTGACACGATTGAACGCGTGGTTCCCAAGAGTTTGCAAAGAATCCGGGAGGGTGAGTGCGCCGGTCAAGGCGGTGTCGCTGAAGCCATATTCCCCGATGGAGGTCAGCCCTTCATTAAGGGTGAGGGAAGAAAGGGAGGTCGCGTAAAAGAACGCTTCTTTGCCGACCGAGGTGACGGAAGAGGGGAGGGCGAGGCTCTGGAGGCTCCGGTTGCCGGCGAAAGAATGGGCCTTGATCTCGGTGAAGCCTTCCGGGACCGAAAGGCTCGTGAGGGTTTCTTCCCCGATTTTGAGGGAATGGTAGAACCACACCGGGTTCGCGTAGACATCGCCGAAGGTGATGCCGAGCCAATCCGTGCTCGTCCCGCGATAGACGAATTCCGCGATGCTCCCGCCCGAGAAGCAGCTCGACCCGATTTCGGTGATGCCGCTTCCTAGAGTGAGCGACGTGAAGGGGATCTTATAGAAGGCGTAAGACCCGATGCGGGTGACGGAATCCGGGACGACGATGGTCGAGAGGAGGCTGCACTCCGAGAAAGCCCAGTTGCCGATTTCCGTTAGTCCTTCGGGTAAGGTGATGCCCGTGAGGTTTGAGCAGGAAGAGAAAGCGCTTTGGCCGAGGACATTAAGGGAATCGGGAAGGTTGATGGTCGTAAGGTTGGTGCAATAGCCAAACGCCCCGACATCGAGGGTCGAAAGACCTTCCGGAAGGACGACTTCCGTGAGGCCCGAGCATTTGTAGAAAGAATAGGTGCCAATGGAGGTGACCGTCTCGGGGATGTCGATACTCGTTAGGGCGGTGCAGCCATAGAGGATCCTTTCCGGGATGGCATCGAGTTCCGAGGGGAAGGTGAAGCGTGAAAGGGACGTGCAATTCATGAACAAGGACGCGCCGAACGTCGTCAAGGAATCGGGAAGGGCGATCGAAGTCAAGGAAGTGCAATCCTTGAAAGCCTCCTTCCCAAGGGTCGTCAAGCCCTCGGGCAGGTTGATGGTCGTGAGACTCGTGCAGCCAGAGAAAGCGCCTTCCCCGATCGAGACGATGGTATCCGGGAGCTCGATGGCCGAAAAGCTCGTCGCGCTTGCGAAAGCGCGATACCCGATCTTGGTGATGGGGATGCCGTTATAGGTCGCCGGGATGATGATGGTCTCGTCCGTGCATTCGCCGATTCTCGAGACGTAATAGGTGTCGTCAGAATTCTTCGCGAGCTTGAGACCATGACTCATCGGGATCGTGAGGCCGCAGACGGTGCAGGAATTGTTTTCCCAGGTATGGGGCAGGGTATCGATCACTTCCGTCTTGTCGTTGGTGTAGACGGTTTCCCCGAGGGTCACGGAAGCGGTGTAGGTCCGTAGGCCCGGGGTCTTGCAGGTCGCTTCGCGGGTGAGGACGCTAACGATGTCGTCCCCGGTCGCGTCGAGGATGACGACGTGGCTTTCGTCGCGGGCGCAGGTGAAGGTCGCGGTCGCGGAGGTAAAGCCATCCCACGTCCAGGACACGGAATAGTCATGACCGAGTTTGGAGTCAGCATCCGGGAGGGTGCTTGGCGCCTCGCCGCAGCGATCGCAGGTCGCGGTCTTGGTGCCGTCCTCGGTGCAGGTGGCATCGTGGTTCGAGACGTAATGGGAATAGGTGTGGCCGAGCTTGTCGAGAGTCTCGGTCTTCGAATTCTCGTAGGTTTCCCCATCGAAGACGACAGAAGCGGTGTACTTCTTCTCGCCATCGACGGTGCAGGTGGGCTCTTGGAGGACGACGCTTACGATATCGTCCCCGGTTGCGACGACGCTGCCGACGTGGCTTTCGTCGCGGGTGCAGGTGAAGGTCGCGGTCGCGGAAGCAAAGCCATCCCAGACCCAGGTCACGGAATAGTCGTGGCCGAGCCTAGAACCGACGTCGGGGATGGTGTCCTTTTTCCCGCAGCCTTCGCGGCTGCAGGTCCCAGTCTTGGTGCCGTCCTCGGTGCAGGTGGCGTCATGGTTCGAGACGTAATCCTGGAAATCGTGGCCGAGAGGATCGACGTAGGAATCGACATAGGCGTTAGGTTCCTCGCACGTCGTGCAGGAATGGATCGTGTAGCCTTGCTCCGTGCAAGTCGGGGGCACGACGGTCGCCTCGTAGGTGTGAACGTGGGTGCTCGAGGGTTCCTCGCTCGAGGTCTCTTCGATGATCGAGAAAGGGGATTCGGATGTCTCTTGGGGTTCGCTGCTTGAGCCATTTTCATTCCCATTGCCACAGGAAACGAGTCCCATGGCGAAGGAAAGAGTCAAGAGGGCGGATAGGGAAGTGAGGGCGTTTCTTTTCTTCATGTTGCCTCCTTTTTTCTTCTGCTACGGCGCGCTAGAAAACGCGGCCGATATAGTATCTTAGCCGGCAAGGGAAAATCGCAACGAAAAATTCGCAAAACCACATGCAATTGGCGCGAAAAGACAGGTCAAACGGTACGAAACGACATTATTCG
>JAEDJP010000093.1 GCA_016296285.1 Bacilli bacterium | reverse complement strand
CTGGTCCGCGAAGCCTTCGCTTGCAAGCAAGGTGCGATACGCCTCGATGAAGGCGAGGGCGTCCTCTTCTTTCTCGATAGAGAGGGAAATATCGAAGCAACCAAGAAGATACGGGTTGATGCCGTTCGAGTAATAAAGATACGTGACGTATTCGGTGATATCCTCGTGGACCGCGGAGACGATGTACGGAGCTTTGGGAAGCAAGGGAACGGAAAGGCCGAGCTCATAGCCTCCCGCGGCTTCGGGGGCATTGAAGACGGATTCGTTCCAGCCTTGGAGCATGTCGTTGGAAAGGCTCACGCCCTTATCGAGCAACGCCCCGTCCAAGACGATGTAGGAGCACCCGTTCACGTACTGGATCTGCACCTCGAGGGAGGAGGTGAAATAGGGATCGCTTTCTTCCCCGTCCGCGGACAAGGCGTAATAGGTCACGAATTGCCCGTTTGCAAACTTCTGTTTCTGGGCAAAGCCCGCGGCCTTGAGCTCGGAAGGATAGGTCTTCGAGAGGTTGACCCCGTCCACGGAAATCTGCAGGAGGTTGAACTGCGTCTCTTCCTTGTACTGGACGGTGACCCCGCTTGGGAAGGGCAAAAGGCCTGCCATGCGGGGGCAAGAAGAAAGGTAAGCGGTGGCGACGTCCCCAAACGCCGACGGGACCGGGAGGGTCGGGAGGGAAGCGACATAGGAGGAATAAGCCGCCCTCGGGGCAAGGGTGCCGGCGCCTTCGATTTTGGCTTTGAGGGTGCTTGGGATCGGCATGCCGGATTCCTGGCTGAGCAAGGTGAAGGTCGCCTCGATCCCGGTGCCATCCTCGGCCAAGACGAAATCGATCGAAGTCGCGAACGAGGAATTGTCGAGGGTGAGGCCCATGACTTCGAGCCAAGGGGCGGATGCGACGGGGACGTTGTTCTTGAGGGCGCTCGAATAATGGAGGGAATCCGCGCCGCGGGCGTAGAAGGAGGGGTCGGCAAGGCTCGAAAGCAAGGCGACGCCCGCGTCCGCGATGGACGTCCCGAAGCAAACGGGATCCCCGAGGGCGAAGGCATCCCCCTCAAGGGCGAAATGGAAAATGCCTTGGTCGCCATGGACCATGATGCCGTCGGGATCGCCGTACGCGGGATCGAAGAATTCCTGGTAGATGGCGTTCGTCCCGTAATATTCCTGATAGAAATACGGGATCAGGCTCTCGCTCCCATAGGGATTGACCATGTTCTCTTGGAGTTCGACGGAAATCTTCCCGACGTTGGTCGAGAGATTCGCGAGGAAGGTTTCGAGGATCGCATCCGATTGGGAAGACGAGGAAGACGGGGCGATGGGCGAAGACGAGGATTCGTTTCCTCCCATCTCGCAGGAAGCAAGAAGGAAGAGAGAAGAGATAAGAAGCAAAGCGGTTTTTTTCATTGACGAAACTCCTGATGGGGCAAGACCCATTATCCTATCAAAACGCAATTTTTCCTAGAGGAAAAAGGGCAACGAAAAAGCACCTCGGGTTCGAGGTGCTTTCTTGCAGGGGCTTCGATCAATAATTCTTGACGGAGAGCTCGAAGTAGCTTTGCGGGTGGTTGCAGACCGGGCAGATCTTCGGGGCGTATTTGCCGACGACGATGTGGCCGCAGTTACGGCATTTCCAGACGGCGAGGTCATCGCCGACGAACACGACGCCTTCCTTGACGTTGGCAAGGAGCTTCTTGTAGCGTTCTTCGTGATGCTTCTCGATGGCTGCGACGGCGCGGAACTTAAGGGCGATTTCCTTGAATCCCTCTTCTTCGGCGACCTTGGCGAAATCCTCGTACATCTCGGTCCATTCGTAGTTCTCGCCTTCCGCGGCGGCCTGGAGGTTGCTCGCGGTGTCCTTGATCTCGCCGCCCTCGAGGTATTTGAACCAAAGCTTGGCGTGTTCCTTCTCGTTCTCGGCGGTTTCGAGGAAGATGGCGGCGATTTGCTCGTAGCCTTCCTTCTTGGCCTTGGAGGCGAAATAGGTGTATTTGTTGCGGGCTTGCGACTCACCGGCGAAGGCTGCCTGCAGGCACTTCTCGGTCTTGGATCCTTTCAATTCCATGAAACGTTCTCCTTTTCTAGTGGCACCATTATAATTCGCCTCGGTTAACCAAGTAAAACAATTTCGCTTCCCCTTCCCCTTCTTTTGTCTATTGACAAAGTCGAGGGATGGGGGACAATGTGCCACATGATGAAACGCGTCCTTCTTTGCCTTGCTTCCGCCTTGGCTTTGCTTGCTTCTTGCAGCGATGATCCCCTGCCTTCCTCCAGCTTCGAGGAGGGCTCAAACGGTGGCCTTTCCTCGTCTTCCTCCATCGAGGAACCTTCCTCGAGCGAAGAAATCTCGAGCGAGGACGTCGCGGGGAAGAAAGCGTCCGTTTCCGCCTTCATCCAGGAACTCGCCGCATACCGCGATGGCACGACGTACCGGACCTTTAACGGCAGCGTCCTCACCAAATACGGGACCGGGACCGGGGAATTCGTCGAGATCGACGCTTCCCAATCCGGGACGGAAACCCTTTACCGAGAATCCCCCGTCGGGATGATCCTCGTCAAGGAGGGGACCGAAACGATCGGGGAGGAATCTTCTTCCTTCCTCAGCGAGCGTTACGTCCTCGACGACATGCTTTACGACCTCACCCGTTACGATACGGGGGAGGGATCGAAGCAAAAGACCGCGGTGAACGCGGCGAGCAAGGCGGCTTATTTTGACTTGAGCTTCGCCGCCGAGCAGATTTCCATCCTCTCTTCCTTCCTTTCCTTCATCGGGAGGGCGAACTGGGCAACCTCTTTCTCTCTCCCCTCGATTTCCGGGGACGGGGAATACGCTTTGACCTACGATGCCACCCTCTATAACGAGGACATCCCGGATCAGCGGATCGCGTATACCTATGGGTTCCGCGTTTCCGGAGGGGCCATCGTCGAAAGCAACGGGCGCCTTGAGAACGTCCTTTACCTTTTGGGCGAGCCCCATCAAATGCAATTCAGCGATATCAAGCGTTCTTACGAAGCAAAAGAAAACGGGGCATTCGCGGGCGAGATCCTCGATCCCGACGACTACCCCTCGGCTTAATCCTTGTTTTCCTTTTTCCGGACGTAGGTGATCCATTCGACGTTCTCGTCTTCGCAAGAACGGTCGACCATGTAATCGTAAACGCGGTCGCGCAGGTCCTTTTTGCGTTCCAGAAGCGACTTGCCCATGTTCGGGTAGATGGGCTTGCCGACGTGGACGGTCATGAGGGGCGGCTTCTTCTTGCAGAACAGCCGTTTGCGGTAGGTGACGCAGAAAGGGACGCTTGCGACGTTCATCTCCGCGGGATAGGTGAACGCGGCATCCCCGAAAGGCCGGATCTTCGTGCAGTAAGGCCAGATGTGGGCTTCGGGATAGATGACGATGCCATGGCGCATCTTCACGTGATGCTCGAGGGCGGCGACGAAGCGCTTCCTCTGGTCCACGTCCTCGGGGACGGGAATGCAGCCAAGCAGCTTGAGGAGGTAACGGATGCCGCGGATCGAGGTGGCGTCTTGGTCCGCGACGATGTAAGTGCGCTTGCCGGTCAAGAAGCACTGGACGAGCCAGGCGTCCGCGATCTGGGTGTGGTTGCCATAGAAAAAGGCGGGTTTGCCACGAAGGGAACGGAGATTCTTCTTTCCCTTGACCACGATGCCGAACTTGAGCTTGCCGACGATCCAGAGGATGGGAAGGGCAAAAAGGCGGTAAAGCAGGAAGGAAGCGATGGCGGAAAAGGGATCCTTGTGGACGAAGCGGAAGTTCTTGGGCAGGGGCCGATGCTCGATTTTGGTCCCCGCGAAGTCGTCGTTCAGGGGATCGACGTACTCGTAGACGCGTTTGTTCATGCGGTGGGCTTTCTTCCATGCGTGGCTGCGTATTGGCTCGCGACCTCGAGGAACATCTTTTCCATGCGGTCCATGCAGAAATCGAAATCGAATTGGCGGGCGAATTCGACGTAACGCCTGCCGTTTTCCTTCGCTTCCTCGGGGTGCTCGATCCAATAATCGATCTTCTTCGCGAGGTCCATGGGATTCCTCGCCTTGAAGAGGTTCTTCTCCTTGTCGAGGGCGAAGGTCGAGATCGCCGCGCGGGGAGAATCGCTTAGGACGGGCGTGATCCCGCAGGCGAGGCCCTCGAGGCAGGAGATGGCTTCGAGGTCGATGATCGAGGGATGGACGTAGAGGTCCGCGGAATTGTAGATTTCGACCATCTCGTCGTGGGGATGGAAGCCGAAGACGGGTTGGTTCTTCCATTCGGCGGTCATCTTGCGGAGCTTCTTCTCGGTGGGGCCGCTGCCGGCGAGGACGAGGACGATGTCGTCGAAGTGCTTGCTGCGCTCGATGGCCCGAATGAGGGTCGGTTGGTCCTTTTCCTTGCTGTAGCGGGCGGAATAAAGGATCACGGTCTTGCCGACCCATTCCTTCCGCCTCGCGATCTCGCGGGGCTTGAATTCGGGTTTTACGCCGTTGGAAATCACGTAGGCGGGGACGGAGTTCCCGGTTTCCTTTTGGAAAAGGTTCCGGATGAAAGCGGTCGCGTAATGAATGGCATCGAGTTTGGAGAAAAGGTGCTTGTTCATGAAACGGTAAACCTTGCGGTTCGCCGCGGCGGAATTGATGAGACCCACATGGTTCGTGTAATTTTCCGCCTGGGCGTTGAACGAGCTCGTGACCGGGATGCCCATCTCGTGGGCGAGGTCCACGGCTTTGCAGGAAAGGAAAGCCGGGAAATTGCAATGGACGATATCGGCGCCTTCGATGGCGGAGCGGAGCAAATCCACGTCCGCGTGGGCGAGTTGGACGCCGTTATGGCGGACGTAGGAATTGAAGGGCCCGAAGTTAATGGAGCGGGCGACGTAATACCCTTCTTGCCCCACGCGGTCCTCATCGGGGCAGACGATGCGCACCTGATGCCCTGCCGAACGCATCTTGCGGATGACGTTCATCGTGGCGATCGTGGTGCCGTTGTTCTCCTCCCCGAGGACATCGCAAACGAATGTGATAACCATGAGCCCATTCTAGGAAATGCGAAAAACGAGAGCAAGCAAAGCGAGAATAGAAACGGGTAACCATTTCATAGGGCAACCACTCTACGGAACGGAGAAGGAAAAAGAGGGGGGACGTGTATGCGAATTTGCGGAGGGCAAGCAAGAATAATTATCCACCGGACAATCCGGTGGTTTTTCAGTTTCGGGCAATATAGCCCT
>JAEDJP010000092.1 GCA_016296285.1 Bacilli bacterium | reverse complement strand
GCTTCCCTCCGCGGGATGCGGGTGGGCAAGAGAACCGCAGACGGGGCAAGGGACACCATCCTGAAGCTCTTTCGCGAAGGATCCCGCGAGATTCGTGAAATAGGCGGAACGGGCCATCTCATAGGCGGTCCTATGATGCCTCGCTTCTTCTTGGGCGAGGAGGAATGCTTTCGCTTTCTTGACCGCGTTATCCCGAGAATGGGTGTAGTCTTTCAGGATTTCTTTTAGGCGCTCCCCTTCTTTTCTTGAGGCATCTTTCTTGGCTCTCAAGGATTCTTCTTCTCGCGCGAGGGCGATCTCGTCATCAAAGGCAGGATACGCAATCCCGAAATCCGCGATAACGCTCTCGTTCTTTTGGATTTGCTTTTGGATGTTAGAAACGATGCCTTCTTGGATTGAAAGTTCCTGTTCTTGCTTTTCGATATCTTTCTCAAGACTTTCCTTTTCTTCAAACCTCTTGAGTTTCGCCGTTAGGTCATGACGCGAAATTTCCTTGGCCTTGGCTTCTTTTTCTTCTAGGTCGATTTCCTTTTTCCTGGAGGTCGCTTCTAGGAGGAGGGGTTTTTGGTCTTCCAATTCCTTGGTCAAGGTTTGAATGCTTGCCTCGTTATCCTCTTTGGCTTTCCTAGATAGGGCATAAAAGCGAGCAAGGGATTCGATCTGTTTGGCGTCGTCGTTTTTCGATAACGCAGAACGGTACCCTTCGATGATGTCTTTCTCCAAGAGGAGTTCTTTGTTCTCCTGGCTTGCCTTTCGATAACGTTCCGCGAGATCGTTCTTTTCCTTGAGGGCCTGTCGCTTGGCCTCTTTCGCTTCTTTTTCTTTGCCAAGTTCTTCTTTCTTGGCCTTGGCTTCTTCGACCAGGGATTTCTCGATTCTTTCGTCTTCTTTGCATGCCTCGATCACCCCTAGGATATCGACGGGATCCTTCAAGGATTTCGCGAGTTCGAGGTTCTTCGATTCATAAAGCGACAAGGCCGTCTTGGCCTCTTTTGTCGCGTTCTCGATTCTCGCGTTCGCCTTCTTCGCGTAATCCTCTAAGAACGAGGTAAACGCCCCGATCGAGGAATCCGAAAGCAAGGTGCGGAAGATCTCAAGGCGATCCTTGGTCTTGGCCTGCACGAGATCCATGAACCTCCCTTGGGCGATCATCATGGTCATGCGGAACTGGGACGAATCGAGGCCGAGGTCCGTCTTGATGCGTTCGTTGACTTCCCCAAGGCTCGAGGACACGGTTTTCCCCTCGATGCTCAAACTCGCTTCCGGGGCTTTGCGGGCGAGTTTGCCGTTGCGGTTCACATACTCGTAAGGGACGGTGCGGGTAACGCGATATTCCTTGCCACGAAGCAAGAAAACGAATTCCACGTAGCTCTTGGTCTCGGGGGCGGCAAAGTCGCTGCGCAAGGAGCCTGCCTCGCGCACATCGGAGGTCGTGTTCCCGAAAAGGGCGAAGGACATGGCATCGAAAATGGTGGTTTTGCCCGCGCCCGTGGGGCCGGCGATCAAAAACAAGGACGAATCGAAAACGGAGAAATCGATCTCGACGAGGGAGGCATAGGGTCCAAACGCGGACATCTTGAGCAAGCGCGGGGTCATGCGTTCTTCTCCTTTTCCGAGGCGGCTTCCGCCTCAAGGACGATGCGATCCATCAAGGGGGACAAGGGCCTTCCTTGGACCGTTTGGTAGAACGAGGCGAAATCCTCGTGCAAGGAAAGGCTCTTTCTCGCCTCCGCTTGGGGGATGGCTCCTTTCTCCCGCGGCAATTCGTTATGCAGGGAGACAAGATGCGGGAACGCGGTCTTCTGGAGGCGTTCCCTCGCGTTTTTGACAAGCACCCCGTCGAGGAGGTTCACCGCGACGAAATCCTTGTCGTTGCGCCGGCGCATGAGATCCTCGAACATCCCTTCTTCCAAGACGAGGTCGCGCAGGGGCGAGAAGGGGACGGATTCGATTTGGAACATCCCTTTCTCGACATGCACGAACGAGAGGCTTTTCCTTTCCTTGGCCTCGTCGATGTGAACCTTAAGGGGCGACCCTGCGTAAAAGGAATTCGGGGAAGGGGGATAGGATTTATGGATGTGGCCGAGGGCGACGTAATCAAACGCCCCGAATAAAGACGAAGGCAAGATCTGGCTCGTCCCGACGTAGGTCGTCTCGGAGCCGGAAAGCAAGACGGAATCCGAGGAAGACACCGCGGCATGAAGCAGCAAGACGTTCGCCTTGTCTTCCGCGATGGGAAGCAAGGACAAGAACGCCTTGTAACGTTCCGCGAGGGTCTCGGGGCAAGATTCCCCCAGGACTTCGCGGAAATCAAAGGCTCTCGAGAACGGGATGGCGTAGAAGCGCGCATCCCCGATTTCGATGGGCGTTCTCGCCTCTTCAAGGGTCGAGATGATGTGAATCCTGACGCGTCTCAAGAAGGAAGAGGCATAACGGAGGCGTTCCGCGGAATCGTGGTTCCCGGGGATCAAGATGATTTGGATGCCGAGGCTCGAGACGGAATCGAGGAAGTCGGAAAAGAGATCCATGGCCTCCGCGCTTGGGGAGGCGACGTCATAGATGTCCCCCGCGATCAGGATGAGGGGCGTCTTCCTTTTCCTGCATTCCTCGAGGACGACATCAAAAAGGAAATACCGTTGGTCGTCGATGAGGGAATAGCCGTGCATGCGCTTCCCAAGATGCAAGTCGCTTAGGTGCAGGAAATCCATGGTCAAGGGAATTATAAAGCCCATCCATACGAAATGGATGGAAGGATGAGAAGAAAGATGCTTAATGGCCTTTCGAGGGGCGGAAGACCTCGGCGAGGACTTCTTCCCGGAATTCGTCGTCCTCGACGTCCTCGTGATGCTTTTCCCCGTTCGCGATGCTTAGCTGCTCGAGGAAGACGCAGGTGAGGACTTCGACCGCGAGGTTCTCGACCCCGTCGTTGTTGACGATGAGGTCCGCGTACATGGAGGATGGTTTCACGATCTCGTCGTACATCGGCTGGACGGTCGAGAAATACTGGTTCACGATGCTTTCGAAGGAACGGCCCCTCTCTTTCGCGTCGCGGATGATGCGGCGGAGGAAACGGCGTTCCGCCCCGGCGTCGATGAAGACGCGGAGGTCGGCGAGCTCGCGGACGTTTTTGTCGACGAGGGCCATGATGCCCTCGACGATGATCAGGTTCTTCGGGACGATTTCCTCGACCTTGTCGCTGCGAGTCCTGGCCACGAAATCGTAGACGGGTTTGCGGATGGTCTTCCCTTCTTTCAAGGCATTGAGCTGCCGACGGAGAAGCGGCCAATCAAAGGCTTTGGGATGATCATAGTTGACCGCGATTCTCTCCTCCTCGGTCATGTCCTTCTGGTCCTTGTAATAATCGTCGATCGTGATGCGGGTCACGGCATCGGGCCCAAGGTTTTGGAGAACTCTCGAGGTCAAATAGCTTTTCCCGGAGGAGGATCCTCCCCCGACTAGAATCATTCGTGGCATAGTTTATCCTTTCGAAACATGAAGAAAGGGCCGAAAACCCGGCCCTTCCTCAAATCGTTATTCCTTGACGGGCTCGGCCTTCGTGAGGTCGACCGTCTTCGTTCCCCCGGCGAGGAAGTTCCGCGTGCTGTTGGCGGCGGATACGGCGTTATCAAGAGACGGGTAAGTCTGGCCCATGACGAGGACCATGCCATTGTCGGCGAACACCTTGAATTGATAGGAGCCTTGCTTGTCGCAGGTGACGTTCACGTTCCCGGCCTCGGCCCGATCCTTGATGGAGGCGATGCCCGAGAGCAAACCGGCCTTCGTGGAATAGGGACTCGTCTCGAAGAGCAACTGACCATTGGATGCGCGAAGGCGTCCGATGAATTTCTTGTTCTCGTCGAGGACGATCTCGATTTTGCCGTTGGCGGAGGGCTTGACCTCGGCGAGGTTCGCCTTCCATTCGCGGATTTCCTCGGGCGGGATTTCCTCGAGGCGGACGACTTTGTCGGTCGCGTAGAAGCGGAGGACGCTGTCGAGGGCGCTTTGGGCGCGGACGGCATCCGGATAGATTTCCCCGGCGACGACGAGACGGCCTTCGTTCGCGGTGAAGATGCGCCACTGGCCGCGGCCCTTCTTGTCCGTGATGACCTTGTGGGTGCCGACCTCGACGTTCTTGCGGAAAGTTTCGATGCCTTTGATGGCCCCGTTCAGGGTCTTGTAGGAATTGGAGACGAGAAGGATCTGGCCGTTATTGGCCTTGAGACGGTATTTGAAGAAACCGGCTTCCGGGAAGACCTCGTATTTGCCGAGGGCCTTGGTCTCTTTCGCGACCGATTCCTGGGCAGGGGCTTCTTCGACGATCGGGGCCTCTTCCTTCGTTTCCTCGGGGACGGGCTCTTCTTGGACCGGTTCTTCAACTTTTTCTTCGGCGGTGGGTTCCTCAACCTTTTCTTCGGCGGCGGGTTCCTCAACTTTTTCTTCTTCGACGGCTTCCTCGACGGGTTCTTCCTTCACGGGTTCTTCCGCGGGGACTTCCTCTTCGGCTTTTTCTTCGACCGGCTCTTCCGCCTGTTCTTCGACAGGTTCCTCGGCCTTCTCTTCTTCGACGGGCTTTTCTTCGGGTTCTTCAACCTTCTCTTCGGTGGTTTCTTCCACCGGGGCTTCTTCGGCAGCAGGGGCAGCTTCTTTCTTCACCCCGCGGATGATGCCGATGAGCAAATCAAGGCCGAGCGTGAGCGACGCGGCGAGGGCCACGATGGCGACGAGCAAGATGACGGCCCCTTCGACTTTGGAGACGTTGCGCGCGATGAGGGCGTTGAGGCCGAAGGAGAGGAGATAGCAATCGTAGATCGAGAGGATCGTGACGGCGATGCCGCTTCCGACTTTCTTGGGATTCCTCTTGATGGCGACGAGGGTCAGGATAAGCAAGAGGACAAACAAGGCAATCGCGACGATCGCGGAGACGACCGCGCCCTTCAAGGCGTCTTGGCCAAACGTGAAGCCCTTCAGGAAATCGGAGATGGCGACGACGGTGCCGAATGACCCGTTGGCACGGGATGATTCAGCGGGAATCAGATTCGCGACGGTCGCGATAACAAGCGCGACGATCGAAAGGATTCCGAGGATGAGGCCCAGCGGGAAGGCCAGGGATTTCTTCTTTTTCGGTTCGGACATGGTAATCCTCCTTGTGATAGCAAAATTTTATCACGCACACGCGAAAGGAAAGAAGCAAAAAGCATCGGAATCGAGGGAGTTATCGACGAAAAAGTCCAAATTCGATGGGGTGGGGT
>JAEDJP010000008.1 GCA_016296285.1 Bacilli bacterium | reverse complement strand
ATGTACATCACCGGCGTCGCGAACATCCGTGACACCGAACCCTTCCCGCGCACGAGCTCGCAGCTAAAATACTGATGAATAACGAAAACCCGTATCCGCAAAACGGCCAAAATCCATACGGCCAGGGCGCGCCTCAAAACGGTGCTCCTTTCCCTTCGCCCTATGGAAATCCGGGATATGGGTATCCTTATTACGGGGCCCCTCAAAACCCGCCGCAGCAAAATCCTTACGCCGGTCCAACCCCGCCTCCCGTCGCCCCGCCCCCTCAACCGACGGTGGAAGACAAAGAGGCTGACGTGACCGAACCGGAAGAGTTGGAACGGCAAGAAAGGATGCGCCGCCGCCTCTATTGGCTGATCATCGCGCTGTGCTTCATCGTGACCGCCTTCGTGATTTGGGAAGTCGTCGATTTATTCAGCGGGCTCTGAGCCCGCTTTTCTTTATTCGCTTGGGGGAAGAGGCTTTTCAGGGGTGACGTGTATGTCTTCTTGCGCCTTGAAGTCCTTCAAAGAGGAATCAAAGATGCTATGAGCAAGGCTGTCAATGCGTACCATTCTCGCGATGAATCCTTGGCAAGCGATGGCGTACCAAACGATGGCCACGATGAAGAAGAAGCATTCGATGTAATGGCAAAGGTGCTCGAGATGGAATTCCGGGGTGTGGCTGACCGGCGGGAAGGCCGCGATGATGGAAAGCCCAAAGAATTTCACGATGACGCCTTCCGCGCTCCAATCAAACCAGAAGAAGAGGTCGCCGAAATCAGCAAAGATGTTGTCGCTCCAACGGGCCACCGCGATGTTTTCGATGATCCAAATAAGCAGGCCGACAAAAGCGATGAGGAAGGGCCACAGCGAATCGCGGAACAGCGCCCTCGCGTTCTTGCGGAAACCAAAACGTCTCAGTTCTTTTGGGGTGTTGACGACGTGAGCCCTCACGACGTTGTTGATCATGCCTTCCGCGCGGTCTGCTTGACGCAAGAAGAGAAAACGCAAAGCCCCGCCGATAAGGCCGATAACCAAAAAGAGAATCAAGAGGATGATGATCCCGATGATCAGGGTGCGACGATCCGTCTCATTCGATGAAGCAAAGAGAATAAACGGGTTCATGATTCTCTCCTTTCATCGCCTTCGGGATCCGCGGCGGGGAAGCTGTTGATCTTTGGCTTTTGAGGGGCTTCCTCTTCCACGACCTGCGCGGGATTCGGGGCAGGGATTTGAGCGGGATTCGCGGCAGGGGGCAAAGGTGCAGGCTGGCCATAAAAAGGTTGCCCGGGGATTCCTTGGGGATAAGGAGGTTGTTGGGGGATGCCTTGAGGATAAGGGGATTGAGGGGCGCCTGGGATTCCGGGAGGAACGGGAGGAATCGGGGCCTGCGGATTCATGTAATAGTTTTGCTGGACGTAGACGTTTTGGGCTTTCGGTTCCGTTTCCCCTGCTTCTTTTGCCCTCTTAGCATCGAGGCTTTGCTGGATGAGCTCCATCGCTTTTTTGTCCTCTTCGAACATCGGGAAGCATTTCTCGCCCCGGAAGAAGTGGACGATCATGATGATGAGTTCCACGAAGAAAATGGGGACGCCGAGAACGGCGACCAAGGCTATGCCAACGAGAAGGAAGGGCAGGAGCAACGCCCAGATAATGCCCCAGCCAAACCATTTTAAGAATGTCATGGCTCGTTTATTTTATGTCCCGCACGTTTTGCGCGCAACGCGCCATTGGCGGCGTTGATGAGAAGGAAAAGGGTAAAAGGAATGCCAACGAGCAGCAAACCCTTGTCTTCGGGCATCGCCCTGAAAAAGGCGGCGAAGAGCAAAACGCCAACGAAGAGAGCGACGAGTTCTACAAAGAGCATCCATCTTGGCTGCGCAGGCATCTCTTTCACGCAGGTCACGAGGACCCAATAAAAGAAGAACCCAAGGAAGAGATAGGCAAGCCCGGTGCTTAAGAAAGCAAAACCGATGAGGCCCGCCAAGGAAATCCCGGCGAAGAGATAAGGCCAAAACGGCTTCAACCGATCGACGGGATCTTCATGTTTCATCTTGGGGAAAACAAGCCTTGAGAAGAGGTGCGTCAAAAGGTTTTGGGACAAGGAATAACTGAAACAAAAAAGCAAAAATACGTGGGACATGTATGCTTGTTTCTCTGCGGAGGCTATCTGCAGAAAGATGTCATAGAACGAAATCCCATAGATTCCTTTGCCCGCGAGCAAGGTCAGCAGGAATAGCCCCATGGCCACGATTCCCTCGAGGAAAAGGTGGTAGAGCGCCGGGACGCGGAGATGCTCGAAAAGGCCATAGACCGCCCCAACGATAAGCGACGGCAAAAGATAGAAGAGCAAGGTCTGGAAGTCGAAGAAAGAAACGGCAAGGGACGTCCCGAAAGCGCTTAAGACGAAAAGGGGAAGAGCCTTTAGGGGACACGTGATCGCGATGAAGACTGAAGTGAGCGGCACCGCGAGCATCAAAAAAGCCGTGGCCGCGGGGAAAAAGGCCGAAAGAAGGGCCAAGACCGCGTCGAGCGCGGAGAAAAGAGCCATGACGGCGATGATTTCGACGGGCCTTTCCCTTTTTCTCAAGAAACGCATGGAATCATTTTAATGAGTTTTCATAGTCTTGTCTTTCCTCTTTGCCTCAAGGTGCCCCGCCTTCCTTTCTTTTTTCATGGTTCCCGCGACGTTGTCTAATCTAGCTCGTTTCTTTCTTAAAGAAAGAGCCTATCTCGGGTACAATGATTGCATGCCTATCGATTATGCTTCTCTCCTTAACGAAACGCAGTATGAGGCCGTCACGACCTCTGCCCAACATGTCCGCATCATCGCGGGCGCCGGTTCGGGCAAAACCCGCGTTTTAACCTACCGCATCGCCTATTTGATGGAACACTTTCACGTGGATCCCTACCGCATTTTGGCCGTGACGTTCACAAACAAAGCCGCCCAAGAGATGAAGGATCGCGTCGCCCAACTCGTCCAAGGCGGCTCCGACTTCCTGACGGTTTCCACGTTCCACAGCTTCTGCGCGCGCTTCCTCCGTCGCGAAGCTTATCTTCTCGGCTATCCCGCGAGCTTCACCATCTTTGATGACGAAGATCAGGACAAACTTTTGAAAGACATCTGCGCCCAGATGGGTTATCGCAAAGGCGACGAAATCGTCAAGCTTGCCAAGCGCTACATCGGCAAGAGCAAGACGGATGGGAAATACCCAGACGACATTCCTTCGACCTCCATGCGCTACGCTCAGGAAAAAGAATGTCTTGAGATCTATCGCCGCTACGAGATGGAAAAGATGAAGCAACTCGCATTCGATTTCGACGACCTGCTTCTCCAAACCCTTTACATCCTTAAAAATTTCGAGGACGTCCACGAGAAATGGTCGCATCGTTTCCAGCACATCCTCGTCGATGAATTCCAGGACACGAACAACGTTCAATACGAACTCATGACTCTTCTATCTTCCCCTTCCACGAACCTTTACGTCGTCGGGGATCCCGACCAAACGATCTACACGTGGCGCGGGGCTAATCAGAAGATCATCTTGGATTTCCCCATCACGTTCCCCGATTACCAAGACATCATCCTCAACCGCAACTACCGCTCGACGAAAAACATTCTCAATGCGGCGAACCACTTGATCGCCCACAACAAGAAGCGCGTGCCGAAGGACCTGTTCACCGAGGCGGATTCTGGGGCTCCAATCCGAGCAAAACGGTTCGACACCGCGGAAGAAGAGGCGACTTGGGTGGTGTCGAGAATCGCGGACCTCGCGACGGATGGCAAATTCCTCGACGGCTTCCGTTACGACAACATCGCCGTTTTGTATCGCTCTTCTTACATGACCCGGGCTCTTGAAGCCGAGCTCGCGGCCAACCGCATCCCCTATCGAATCTATGGGGGCCTTCGCTTTTATCAACGCAAGGAAGTGAAAGACGTCTTCGCCTATTTCCGCTTGCTCGTGAACGAAAAAGACGATGTCGCGTTCAGCCGCATCGTGAATGTCCCCCGTCGCGGGATCGGGGAAACGACCCAGGCGAGGATTCGCGCAGCCGCGGAACGTTATGAGGTATCGCAGTACGAACTCATCCGCGACATCGCGAACTACCCGGAGAACGAGATTCCGAAGGGGGCTCTCCTCTCTTTGAAGACGATGTCCGAGAAAATCGAGGCGACGAAAGCCAAACTCGCGGACAATTACGAAGCCTATTCCGGTATCCTCAAGGATTTCATCACCGACATCGGTTATTACGCTTACATCGCCGAAGACGAGAACGTCGACGAGGATCGCGTGGGGAACGTGAACGCCCTCTTCGACGACATCACGAACTTCATCCAGAAGAACCCGGAAAGCACGTTCGACGAATACCTGCAGAACATCTCCCTCCTTTCAAGCCAGGACGATATCAACGGAGGCAACTACGTCTCTTTGATGACGATTCACGTCGCGAAAGGGCTTGAATTTGACAACGTCTTCCTCATTTGCATGAACGAAGGGGCCTTCCCGTCTTTCCGCGCGGTGAACGAAACTGGCCGCGACGGGGAAGAAGAGGAAAGACGCCTTGCCTATGTCGCGATGACCCGCGCGAAGAAACGTCTTTTCATGACGACGAATTCCGGTTATTCCTATGTCACGGATTCCCATGCTTGCCCAAGCGTTTTCTTCAAAGAGGCGGAGGTCACGATTCCAAACGATCACACCTATCGCGGGGCTCAGTATGGTGGGTCTTCCTATGGCGGATCTTCTTGGCGCAAAGTCTATGGAGAGCCCAAACCCGCCCCGGCGCCCTCCTCGTTTGATACCCCCACGACGATGGTCAAGGCCCCTGGCAACAACGGCATCAAAGATTGGAAGATCGGGGACCGCGTCAACCATCAGAAGTTCGGCGACGGGACCGTCAAACAAATCATCAATCAGGACATCATCCTCATCCATTTCGATAGTGGCGAAGAGAAGAGCATCCTCGCCAAGCACCACATGCTCACGCGCAAACACAGCGCCGGAGGACTTGCATAACCATGGAATTCGAAGAAGCAAAAGCTCGGGCGGCCTTCCTGACCGAGACCCTGAATCGCTGGACTTACGAGTATTACGTCCTCGACAATCCATCCCATAGTGACGCGGAATTTGATCGTTACATGGAGGAATTGCAACGAATTGAGAAGGAATTCCCCCTTCTCCAATCCCCCACTTCCCCGACGCAAAGGGTCGGCGGTCAAGTCCTCGACTCATTCAAAAAGATCCCGCACAAGCGCCTAATGCTCTCTCTCGGGGACATCTTCAACGAAGACGAGATCCGCGATTGGGACCGCAAGATCCGCGAAGTTCTGCACAAAGACGTCGTGGATTACATGGGCGAGGTCAAGATCGACGGCCTCGGCATGTCCCTTGTTTATCGCGAAGGCGTGCTGCAATACTGCGTGACCCGCGGGGATGGCAACATGGGCGAAGACGTCACCGAAAACGTCAAGAAGATTCCCTCCATCCCCCTGAAGGTGAAAGAAACCCGTCCTTTCGAAGTTCGCGGCGAGGTCTTCATGCCGAAGAGCTCGCTGGAACGGCTCAACAACGAACGCAAGAAAACGGGGGAACCCTTGTTCGCGAACGCGAGGAACGCCGCCGCGGGCAGCATCCGCCAACTTGATTCCCGCATCGCCGCAAGTCGCGGGCTCGACGCCTTCTGGTATTACCTCGTGAACGCCAAAGAACTTGGAGAACACATCCATTCGAAGAGCCTCGATTATCTGGACGAACTCGGATTCAAGACGAACCATGAACGTAGGAAACTCCATGGGGTCGAGGAACTCATCGCTTACGCCAAGGAATACCACGAAAAACGCGCCTCGCTTCCTTACGATATCGATGGTCTTGTTTTCAAAGTGGACGACATCGATCTTTATGACATCATCGGCTACACCGCGAAAACCCCGAAATGGGCGATCGCGTATAAGTTCCCCCCGGAAGAAGTGTCGACCAAGCTGCTCGACATCTTCTTAACGGTTGGGCGCACGGGACGCATCACCCCGAATGCCGTGCTTGAACCCGTTCGCGTCGCGGGCAGCCTCGTTCAGAGGGCAACGCTCAATAACGAGGACTTCATTGCGGAGAAAGGGCTCATGATCGGGGATGAGGTCATCCTACATAAAGCCGCGGATGTCATCCCGGAAGTTGTCCGCCCGCTCATCGATCGCCGCGACGGCACCGAACGGCCGTTCGTCATGGCGGAGAATTGCCCCGAATGCGGGCAGCCCCTCACGAAAGTCCAAGGCCTCCATTATTGCCTCAACCCGGATTGCCCGAGCCGCAAGATCGAGGGGATGATCCATTTCGCGTCTCGCGACGCCATGGATATCGACGGCATGGGCAGCGCTGTGATTGAAGAGCTTTTCGGCGAGGGATTCATCCATGAAATCCCGGATATTTACGATTTGTACCAACATGCCGAACGCATCAAAGAACTTGATGGCTGGAGCAACAAATCGATGTCGAATCTCCTTGGCGCGATCGAGGAAAGCAAAGGTAAGAGCCTTGAGCGTTTGCTTTTTGGCCTCGGCATCAAGGAGGTCGGGAACAAAACCGCGAAGGTTCTCGCTCGCCGGCACCGCAACCTCGACGAATATTTCACGTTGACCGAAGAAGATTATCGGAAGATCGATGATATCGGGCCGGTTATGGCCGCAAGCCTCTATGGGTATTTCCACGACGAGAAAAACATTGCCATGATCGAACGCCTGCGTGTGGCCGGCGTCAATTTCGAGTACCTTGGAACCGACACGATCGACACGACGAATTATTTCTATGGGAAAACCGTCGTTTTGACCGGCACTTTGGAACGCTATTCCCGCGAAGAGATGACTTCCATCCTCGAGGGCATCGGGGCGAAATGCTCTGGGTCCGTCTCCAAGAAAACGGATATCGTCATCGCGGGACCAGGGGCTGGGAGCAAGCTCGCCAAAGCCGAGGCTCTTGGCATCAAAGTCATCGATGAGGAAGAAGCTCTCTCCCATCTTTCGACCCTCCGTTCTTAAGGAAAACGCATAGACGCCCCTCGTATTTTGTAATTTTCTCAGTTTGTTTTGCTTTCGTTTCGCATTTGGCGCGCGCACTAACGCGTGAACACGTGTATACTAAGTCTCGAAATACGGTTTACGGAGATTGCGACGCATGAAAGAAATCAACCTTGATGTATTGCGCGATGCGGCGAACCGCCTTCTTTTTGATATGTCCGACGAAGAGTATCGGACCCTTCTTGAGGAATTTGGCGTTTTGACGCGGCAAATGGAAACAATCGGAAGGATTGAAGGGCTCGAAGGTTTCGAGCCGATGACCTTCCCCTTTAACTGCGAGACGGACTACCTGCGCGAAGACGAACCCGAGACGCCCCTTGCTCGGGAAGAAGCCCTTCGCAACGCGGGAAGCGTCCAGGACAACGAAATTAAGTTGCCGAAGGTGGTTCTATGAGTTACTTAGATCAATCGATTCGCGAGATTCATCGCGCTTTGGTGGAACGCAAAACCACCCCTCTTGACCTCGTAAAGGAAGCTTTGGCCCGCGCCAAGGCAAACAAAGACAATGCCTTCGAGATGATTCTCGAGGAAGAAGCCATCGCTTTTGCTTCGACCCTCACGGAACCGGAAGAAGACAATTTGCTTTGGGGCATCCCTTATCTCGCGAAAGACAATTTCTCGACGAAAGATCTCGAGACGACGGCCTCGAGCAATGTCCTCAGCGGCTATAAACCCTTGTTCGACGCCACGGTCATCAAGAAACTCCATGAAAAGAAGTGCGTTCTCATTGGTAAAACGACCCTTGATGAACTCGCGATGGGCGGCACGGGAACAACGGGCCACAAAGGCGTCACGTACAACCCCTACGATCCTTCCCATCAACGCATGGTTGGCGGTTCGAGCTGCGGAAGCGCAGCCGCGGTTGCCGCGGGCATCGTCCCGTTTGCCCTTGGCAGCGATACCGGCGACTCGGTTCGCAAACCGGCGTCTTACGCCGGCCTTGTTGGCATGAAACCCACGTGGGGACGCATCAGCCGTTATGGCCTCTTCCCCTTCGCTCCGAGCCTTGACCACGTTGGCTTCTTCACGCGCAGCGCGGACGACAACGCCATCGTGCTTTCCGCCCTCGCGGGTCGCGATGATATGGATTCGACTTCCTCGACGAAACCGGTCGACGATTATGCCGCGGCCACTCCGGCGAATCTTTCCGGAAAGCGCATCGCCGTCATTCAGGAAATCGTGGACTCCGTGACGAATCCCGATTTGAAAGCGAGCTTCGATCGCTCCATCGCCGCATTAAAAGAGGCGGGAGCGGTGGTCGATTTCGTGACGTTTGGCCTTCCGGAACTTCAAGCGATTTACCCCACTTATATCGTGATTTCTTGCGCTGAAGCGACGAGCAACGACGCGAATCTCGATGGTATCAAGTTCGGCCCGTTCCGTGGTGGGAAGACCTATCAAGAAGTCATGTCCAACGCCCGCACCGCGGGCTTCTCGGAACTCATCAAGAGGCGCTTCGTCATCGGCTCTTTCGCGTTGATGCGCGAGAATCAAGACGTCCTCTTCCTCCGTGCCCAGAAAGTTCGCGCGAAAATCGTCGCCAAGGTCAACGAGATCCTCGAAAATCACGACGTGATTTATGTTCCGGCTGCCCCTGGGGTCGCCCCGATGATCGCCTCCTCTTCCGATAAGCTGAGCAACGAATACCTCATCGCGGACAACCACCTCGCGCTCGGCAACTTCGCCGGTCTCCCGAGCATCACCTTGCCACTTACCTTGATCCATGGTTTGCCCGTGGGCATCAATTTCATGGGACGCGCCTTCGAGGAAAAAGAACTCCTCTCGATCGCGGAAGCCTTTGAACAGATCTCCGGTTTGTCCGGACTTTCGACCCAAGAGAACAAGGAGGCCCGTCTATGAATTTTGAAGCGGTTATCGGACTTGAAATCCACGTGGAGATGAAAACGAAATCCAAGATGTTTTCGGGCTCTCCCAACTCGTTTTCTCGCGAGCCGAACACGAGCGTCACGCCTTTTGACATGGCATATCCCGGCACGATGCCGCGAGTGAACAAGCAAGCGGTCATCAACGCGATTCGCGTGGCCAATGCCTTGCACATGACGATCGACCCCCTCGTGCGCTTCGACCGCAAAAACTATTTCTACAGCGATCTTCCCAAGGGTTTTCAAATCACCCAGCAATTTCACCCCATTGGGAGGGAGGGCTACCTCGATATCGAAGGCAAAGACGGCCAGAAAAAGCGGATCCGCATTGAGCGAATCCACATGGAGGAAGATACCTGCAAGCAACTCCATTTCGCCGACTATTCCTTGCTGGATTACAACCGCGCAGGCGTCCCTCTCGTCGAGATCGTTTCCATGCCGGACATGAGAAACGGCACGGAAGCCATGCATTACGTTGAAGCCATTCGCAACATCGTCCTCTATTCCGGCACGAGCGATGGCAAGATGGAAGAAGGTTCCCTCCGCGTGGACGTGAATGTCTCGATCCGTCCCTACGGCAGCAAAGAATTCGGTACGAAAGTCGAGCTCAAGAACCTCAATTCCACGAAGAACATCGAAACCGCGCTCGATTACGAGATCGCCCGCCAAAGCGCCTGCCTTTTGAGTGGAACCCCGGTTCGCCAGGAAACCCGCCGCTTCGACGAAGCGAGCGGAAAGACGGTCCTTATGCGCGTCAAAACCGATGCCGTGGACTACAAGTATTTCCCCGAGCCCAACATCACCCCGATTCGCTTGAGCGACGCATTCGTCCAAAACGCCATCGACACTTGCCCCGAGCTCTTTGACGCGAAGCAAGAACGTTACCTTGCCGCCGGCCTTTCTCGGACGGATGCGGATATCATCCTCTCGAACATCGACATGGCTTCGTTCTTCGAGGCCTCGATCGCGCCAAAGCCCGCACTTTCCAAAATCGTCGCGAATTTCCTCATTGTCGAGATCAATGCCTACCTCAACAAGAAGGGCATCGAAATGAAGGATCTGCCGCTTGAGCCCGCGACCCTTTCGGATATCGCCGCGTTCCAAAACGACGGATACACCCATAAGCAATGCGCGGATATCCTCGCCTATGTCCTTGAAAATGGAGGCACCGCCGAAGAAGCGCGCATCGTGAAGAAAATCGAAAAGCAAAGCAGCAACGACGACGAAGTTCTTGCGTTCGTGACCGCTGCCCTGGATGCCAATCCGCAGAGCATCATCGACTTCAAGGCGGGCAAGGACCGCGCGAAAGGCTTCTTGGTTGGCCAAGTCATGAAGGCCGCCAAAGGCAAGGTGAATCCCGCCGCGGTCGCCAAGGTGCTGGACGCGGAACTCGCGAAGAGGTGACCCGATGGAAAAAGAGATCAACGAACTGAAAGCATATGTCCAGGATGTCATCGATTTCACGTTGCCTTCCTTCAAGGAACTTCCGGGCATTGACCTCTATATGGAGCAGGTCCTAACCTACATCAACCAGTCTTTGGAATGCGTCAGCCCCGATGGGGAGAAGATGCTCACCTCCTTCATGGTGAACAACTACGTAAAGGCGAAAATGGTCGCCGAACCCCAGAAGAAGAAATATTCAAAGGTTCAGATTGGCTACCTGCTTGCCATTACTCTCTGCAAGACCACCATCTCGATGGCGGACATGTCGCTCCTCCTCGAGCTTGATCATGGCATCTCGGACAACGTGTCACGCATTTACCAATTCTGGTCTAGCATGGAATGCAACATCCTCAAGGATGCCGCGGCCAAGGTCGGTAAGCACCTTGATACGATCTCCAAACGGTTTGATGCTTCGAAGAACGAGAATGCTGAACTTGCCCGCGCGAACGCGAGGGATGCCCTCGGATTGCTTGCCTTGCGCCTCGCCATCCAGGCTCAGGCGAACAAGCTCTTGAGCGAATCCATCATCAACGCTTTGCGGAAAGACATGCACGGCGAAGATCTCGCCAAGGTCGCCGCGGAGCCTTCAAAGAAGGAAACGAAGCACGAAAATCGCCAAGACGCCCATGCCGCGGAACGTCTTGCTCAAATCAAGAAAGAGGCGAAATTCCGCGAGAACGAGCAAAAGAAAGCGGTGGACAAAAACGAAGCCACCGTCAAAGAAAAGCCTGCAAAAGCCAAAAATAAAAAGCAAAATAAGGAGGAATAAGCATGCGTGTATTAGTTACGGGGGGCACGGGTTTCATCGGTAGCGAAACCGTCCTTGCTCTCCTTGCCGCGGGCCATACGCCCATCATCGTCGACAACCTTTCGAATTCGAAGATCGCGGTGCTCGACCGCATCAAAACCATCGCGGGAGTGCGCCCTGTTTTCTATCAGGTCGACTGCTGCGATTACGATGCGTTCCGCAACGTGTTTGAAAAAGAACCCGTTGACGCGGTCATCCATTTCGCAGGTCTCAAGGCCGTTGGGGAATCGGTCTCCAAGCCAATCGAGTACTATTCGAACAACTTGGTTTCTTCGTTGGTCCTCCTTCGCCTCATGAAGGAATTTGGGGTGAAGAACATCGTCTTCTCCTCTTCCGCGACCGTCTATGGCGTTCCGGATCGCGTTCCCCTTTCCGAAACCGACCCGGTCAAAGGGGCCACGAATCCCTATGGCGAGACCAAGGTCATGATCGAGAGAATCTTGGAAGATGCCTATAAGGCTGATCCCTCCTTGAACATCGCCTTGCTTCGTTATTTCAATCCGATTGGGGCCCATCCGTCCGGACTCCTTGGGGAAGACCCGAATGGGATCCCAAACAATTTGATGCCCTATGTTTCGCAGGTTGCGATCGGGAAACTCAAAGCTTTGCATGTCTATGGCGATGATTACCCCACCCCCGATGGCACGGGCGTTCGCGATTACATCCATGTTTGCGATCTCGCGGAAGGCCATGTCGCGACCCTAAAGAAACTCGAGGCCAAGCCGGGCCTCGTGGTCTATAACCTCGGGACCGGCAAAGGCACCTCCGTTCTCGAGATTGTGAAGGCGTTCGAAGAGGCCAATGGCGTCAAAATCCCGTATGTCATTTCGCCACGTCGCCCGGGCGATGTCGCGGAAAATTACGCGAATTGCGACAAGGCTTACCGCGAACTCGGGTGGAAAGCCAAGTACAACGTCACCGATGCTTGCCGCGACGCCTACCGCTTCCAGCAGCAAAACCCGAACGGCATTGAGTAAATCCCTTCTCCTTTTCCAAGCTTCGCATTAGACTTATTTTATAAGCGGCGAAGCTTTTTTCGCCCAAAGGAGCATAGAGCATGGAGACATTTGAGGTCGTTTTGTCTGACGGAACCAAAATGCAAGGAACGTCTTGGCTATTGGAGTCCCCAAAAGCCAACTTCTGCCTCATCACCGGGATGCAGGAATATAGCGCCCGTTATCGGCCTTTCGCCGAATTTCTCAACGAGAATGGCTATTCCGTTTACGTCTTGGATGCCCTTGGCCAAGGCAGGAACGCGGAATCCGTGGAACGCCAAATGATCTGGCCGGTCGGCGGTTTCGCCAAGAACGTCGAAGGTGTCGCCAAGATGTGCGAACTCGCGAGGAAAAGCGGGAAACCCGTCATTCAAGGTGGCCATTCCATGGGATCCTTCATCACCCAACGGCGCTTGGAACTCTATCCCCACGCAAGCGATGCCACGGTCTTGATTGGCTCCAATGGCGGGCAAAAGGCCTTGATGTCCCTCGGCTTTATGCTAGCCTGTCTCATCGTTCACAAGAAGAACTGGGAAAAGCCCAACGCGTTTTTGACGAATCTGAGCCTTGGGGGGTATGCCAAAGCGGTAAAAGATGCGAAGACCTCCGCGGATTGGATTTCCTACGACGAGAAGAACGTGGAAGCCTATCTCGCCGATCCTTATTGCGGGCACCCGGCGACGGGCGGGTTCTGGAAAGAATTCCTCCGTGGGCTTAAGGAAATCTGGAAGACCAAAGAGATGAAACGCGTCGCGAAGGACGAGAAGATCCTCATCGTCGCCGGCGCGGAAGACCCCGTCGGCCAAAACGGGAAGGGCCTTGAATGGCTTTACGCGAAATATCAAAAGCTTGGGGTGACAGAGACAACTCTCAAACTCTATCCCAAGATGCGTCATGAGATCTTGAACGAGACCGGAAAAGAAGAGGTGTACGCGGATATCCTCGCGTTCCTCGACAAGGTCTCGGGTTGATCGCTTCCTCAAATATTAAGGCGGGAAACCGCCTTTTTTCTTAATTCTCACGCGCGGATGAGCGTATGATAGGGAAGCCTCGAGGAAGAGAACATGTCATCCGGAGCCGTTGCCACCATCGTCACCTTGCTCGCGACCGTCTTAGTTTGGATTCTTGGAATGGTCGCGCGTCAGCTCATCGTGAGCTGCGATTTCGTGATGGTTGCCAGACGTCACGCCTATTTGGATGCCAAGGAGTTCATGTTCGACCTTCGATACGAAGAAGGGGATGGCAAAAACCATGAGTTCACGAATCTCTCCATCCTTGGCCTTAAAGATAAAGCCTTCCGCCGGATTGCGGCCCTAGAGAAATCTCCCCTTTCCCTGGATTCGCGCATCCAGGTCTTGGAGAGAAACGGACAAACCGTTTTGGCGGTCTCGGGCACCCCGGGAGCATGCATCACGGTTTCCTTGCACGCAATCACCGGGATTTCGATCAAAGATTACGATGCCTTCTTCTTGGCTGTTTCCGAAAATGGCGTGACCCGTGTAGCCAAATTCAAAGATATCGCCTCCACGAAAGAAGAGGCTCTGCGCTTCAAAAAGAAGAAAATCAATCTTCTTTAGTCTTGTGTTTCAAGTGCCATATCCAACGGACGAGAAGCAGGAGCAATAGCAAGAACGCCGCCATCGCGAAGGCCCCGCAAGAATCGATCATGACATCGAAAAGAGACGGGCCTCGATGAAGCGGGGGAATCATCTGGATGCCTTCGCTCAAGAATGCGAGAAGCACCCCTGCCCCTAAGGCGAAGCCCGCGCTTGCGACTTCGCGCAAGGGGTTTTCTTTCTTGAAGGTGAAATAGAAGGCAAGGACGGCAAGCATCGTCGTGAAGGCGAACAAACTGAAATGTCCGATGCTCTTCCGCGTGAAAAGCTGAAGCTCATGCCGGTTTTCCTCCGTGATCGTCGGAGCGAGTTCCACCTCGACTTCCGCCTCAAAGGTCAGCGATGGATTCGCGACGAGATGGGCTTGAATGGTCGCGGTTCCTTTGCCTTGGGCGATAATCGTGACGTTCGAGGACCGATTGCCCGAGATTTTCAAAACCTCTTCGGAAGAGACGCTGACCTCAATCGCGGTTTGCCTCACGTTTTTGGGAAGGCAAGTGGCTCGAAGAGATAGGGATTCCCCGGATAGCACAAGAGGCCGGGTCCCCGGGGCGACCGCCGCTCCTTGATAAGAGAGGGAGAACGTTGCTTCTAATGGCATTTGCTCGGTTGAAACGACCTCGATTTCGACCACCTGGGTCGGGTCGCTCACCAAAGTTCCCTGAATCGTCGCGGTCCCGGCTTTCCGATAGCCGGAGACGATGCCCCCGGGAATGAGGTTCCCATTATTGTCATAATGCTCGTTCGTCACCATAGCGACCAATGGATCGCTTGAGGTCCAGCGGATGGTCTTGTCCATGTCCGGGGAGGAATAGGAAACCGAAAGGGGAAGCGCATATCCTTCTTCGGAAGCGAAATCGTAATCAAGAAGGTGGACGGTCGGGTCGCTAAGGGGATCCAAAGAGATCGTGCCGGTGGGCATCGCCTCTGGGAGAACCGTGATGGAAGCGACTTTGTCTGCCCCATGGAAAAGATCCGCGGAACCCGCTTGCAGGGCTTTGACATAGCCATCCTCCGCCGCGAGGACGGAAGGATTACTGCTCGTCAAGGTAATCTCCGTGGGGTCGAAATACCGACGGAGGTAATGGTCGCTGGTCTCCCCGGAAGAATCTTCGATGCCCGGATAAGAAAGCGTGCCTTCCATGAGGCAGGTTTCCCCGATTTTCAGGGTTGAGGGGAAGGAGAAGTCGATTTGCTCGGGGGCTTTCCGGGGAATGACGGAGAATTCATAGGCGGCTTGATGGCCCACGTCATCTTCCAAGACAAACGAACAGTGTTCGGAAAGAGACTCACCCGTAATGCGCACGCGCCCGCCATCTTGACTAGAAGATAGCGATACCGTGTAGACGCTATTGTCAGAATTGTCGGTTCTCGTGATTTTCACGTTGCCGTACTTGACGCTGTTTTTGCCAAGTCCTTCATAGGACAAGGTATAGTCCAAGACCTTGGTCGTCCCAAGGATCGCCTCATCTTCGTCGCAGAATTGGTTGGATGGCTGCAACGAGATGCCGGATGGATAAACCGGCACGGCTTCTTGGCCCGGAGTCACGTTGTTAATGATGTTTTCGAAGATGTTCGAAATCCAATCTGATTGAGCGACGCTTAACCAAGCGGGCATCGCGGCTTCGCCTAGAATCGTGATGGCAGAGGCCCCAAAAAGGACCCAAAAGACGATTGCGGATTTTCTTAGTTTCATTTGTTGATATCCCTCGAGAAAACCTTCGAGCTGTATGGAGCGATCAAGGCATCGATGCGATTCGCGAGAATGAGGTCACACGTGGAAACAAAGTGATCGAATTCTCGGTCATTTAGGCACCCCAGGTACTCGTTTTCGCTCAGCAAAGGCTCGTAGATAATCGGGAAAATCCCCCTTTCCTTTAACAAATTGATGATGTCATCGAGAGAGGAATATCGGCAGGATTCCGATCCGTTTTCCATGCGAATCCGGTAGATGCCTAGAACGGGACTCTCTTTCCCTTTCAAAACGGAAAGGGCCTCCTCGACGATACATTCTTTGCGGGTCGCGTTGCTTTTCACCACCGCAGTGATGAGCTCTTGGGGAATCCCTAAGTAATTCCTCTCGAGTTGTTTCGTGTCTTTCGGGAGGCAATATCCCCCATAGCCGAATGAGGGGTTGCAATAATGGGTTCCGATGCGAGGATCGAGACCGACTCCTTCGATGATGGCTTTGCTATCGAGACGATGTTTCATCGCGTAGGAGTCAAGTTCGTTGAAGAACCCGATGCGCATGGCGAGATACGCGTTGCTAAAGAGTTTGATGGCTTCCGCTTCTTCAAGGGAAACATAGCGGACCGGAGCCTCGTTTTGGACGCAAAGACAGAGGGCATCCCCCCAGTTTTTCGCGTGTTCTTCGTGAATAGGAGCCGCCCCGACGATGATGCGCGATGGGGCCATCGCGTCTTCTTTCGCGGAACTTTCGCGCAGAAACTCGGGACAGAAGAGGACGGGGGTCTTGGGGCATTTCGCTTGAAGAGAGGAACAAAAGCCCATGGGGACGGTCGATTTCACGATCAAGACGGCATCGTTCTTTGCCGAGGCAATTTGCAAGGCCGTCTCTTCCAAGGCGGACGTATCGAAATACCCTTGGGCATCATCGTAATTCGTGGGGAGGCAGAGCAAAAAATGATCCGCGAAAGCCACGGCTTCCGTTAAGGATTTGGCTTTTCCCCCTTTCGCGGGATCGATGTCGAAGCCAACGACGGCAAAGTGAGGGGTCAAAGCGTCCAACATGGCTTTCCCCACGAAGCCCAATCCGATGACCGCGATTTTCATGGAGATAGGATAGTACAAATCGGGGCAAGAATTCACCCCTTGTTTCGATTTCGTCTCACCATTCCCGCCTGCTTTCCCCTATAATTCGGGCATATGCTGTGTTTGTTATTCGCGATGGAACGGGAATGCGAGGCGTTCCTCCAAAAAGTCAAACTCCTCCACGCCGCCCGCTTTGGGTATACGAAAGTCATCGAGGCCAGTTACAAAGGCCACACGTTCTTGCTTGCGATCTCGGGCATCGGCAAAGGCTTCGCCGCCGCCGCGGTTTCCGCCGTCGCGAGCCATTATGCCATCGACGCCTTCGTCAACATCGGCGTCGCCGGCAGCCAAAACAAAGAGGTGGCTGACGTGTTTTCCTGCGTCATCGGCTCCTCTTATGTGGAACACGACATGGACACTTCCGCGATTGGGGACCCCGTCGGCCTTGTTTCGGGCATCAATCTCGTGTCCCTTCCCGCGGATTCAAAGCTCATCGATCTTCTCAAACAATCCGCCAAAGCCCTCGACATCCCCGCTACGGAAGGCGTGATTTCAAGCGGTGACACTTTCTTAAGCGATCACGAGGCCAAGGCCAGAATCACCGCGACCTTCCATTCCCTTTGCCTCGATATGGAAAGCGCCCCTTACGCCCAAATCGCTTACGCCTATTCCGTCCCCTTCGCCTCCGCCCGCATCATCTCGGATGCGGAACACCCCGAGATTGAATACCCGAAAAACGTTGCTCGCGCCTCGTCTTTGGCAAGCGATCTTGCCCTCAAAGTCGTCGAGCTCTTTCGATAAATCGGTGAAGCCCTCAAGTTTCTACCACTTTGCTTCGGGTCTCGTTATAATGTCCTTCGGTTAACAACCGAAAGGAATTTTCAATGGTCAAACTAGTCTTGATTCGTCACGGCCAAAGCGAGTGGAACCTCAAAAACCTCTTCACTGGCTGGACCGACGTCGAACTCTCCGAAACCGGAGTCAAAGAAGCTCACGAAGCGGGCATCCTCATGAAAGAAAAGGGATATTCTTTCGATGTCGCTTTCTCCTCCGTTTTGAAACGCGCCAACAACACGATGAATTTCGCCCTCGAGGAACTCGGGGAAACCGGGATCCCGAAGAACTATTCTTGGCGCCTCAACGAACGCCACTACGGCGCTCTCCAAGGCCTCAACAAAGCCGAATCCGCCAAGAAGTGGGGCGAAGAGCAAGTCCACATCTGGCGCCGTTCCGCCGACGTACCGCCCCTTGCCCTTACCAAGGATGACGAGCGTTGGCCGGGCAACCAAGAGAAATACAAAGCCCTCATTGCCGCGGGCGAGATGACCGAGGCCGATTGCCCCCTCACCGAGTGCCTCATCGACACCGCCAAACGCGTCAAGCCGTATTTCGACGAGAAGATCGCCCCGGAAATCCACGCCGGCAAGAAGGTCTTGATCGCCGCGCACGGCAACTCCCTCCGCGCGATTGTCATGATGCTTGAGCACCTCACCCCGGAGCAAATCATCTCGGTTGAGATCCCGACGGGCAAACCCCTTGTCTACGAACTCGACGAGAAGAGCCTCGCGGTCCTCAACAAGTACTACCTCTAATCGACAAAGCCGCGGGTCCTTCCGCGGCTTATCTTTCTTTATGGACTTCAAGCAATTTACTGCCTCGTTAGGCGATTTCGTTCTCGGGACCCAGATCCTGAAAGAGAACCTCTCCCTCATCTTGAAACAAAAGGCCGCCAACCTTGATGATTTTGCGTCTTCCGATTCGTTTCTCAAGACCTTTGGCAAAGAGACCCAAGAAGAACTCAAGGACCTCGTGAAAGAAAAGAACTATTTCTTGCAAGACGTCGCCTCGACCTTCATGGATCTCGATGACTTCGAGGAGTCCGAGCCGTTTGAAAACGCCTGCCGCAGGATTCTCGAGGCCAAGAAAAAGCTCTATTCGTTGAATCGTGCCATCGTGTCGAAACTCCCGGATTAACGGGAATACGGATAGTCGAAGTGAACGACTAAGGCATAACCTTCCAAGCCTTGCTCCAATTTCGCGAGCAAGGCTTTTTCGTCGACCGCGTCGCCGCGGGACAAAAGGATATCCATGGAGATGTTCTTCCCGTCTTGGTCGAAGTCGTGAATCGAGGCCGTGGAATCGATCTCATGGAGAATCGAAAGGGCTTTTCGCTTTTCTTCGGAAGCGCCTTCGATCGGATCGATGTGGATGATCGTTTCCGCGTGATAACGGGCGTCGATTTCCTTTTCGATGCCGTTGACGATGTCGTGAATCGTCATGAGGTCGTTCTCCGCGGAGACTTCCGCGTGAAGGGAAATGAAGGTCTTGGTCGGGCCGTATTGGTGGATGAGCAAGTCGTGCACCCCAAGGATCTCTTTCCGGGAAAGGGCGATCTTCGCGATGTCTTCCGCGTCTTCCTTGGAGAAAGCTTCCCCGATGAGTGGGTCCGCGGTTTCCTTGAGCATTTTGATCGCCGAGAAGATGACGAATGCCGCGACGGCGATACCGAAATACCCGTCGAGGAAATCCCAGCCGAGGGTGATGCCAAGAATCGCCGAAATCATGACCGCGAGCGTCGCGAGAGTATCCGTGAAACTGTCGATTGCCGTGGCCTTCAAGGACGGAGACTCAATTGTTTTGGCAAGGGATAGGTTCATCGCGCCTTGCAGGGCTTTGAGAAGAATCGAGACGGCGAAGATGATGATGGAAGTCCAAGAATAAGCGACCCTTGCACCTTCGATGATGCCTTCGACGGAACTCATGATGAGCTCGACCCCGGCGAACATGACAAGAACCGAGACGATCATGCCGGCGATGTATTCCATGCGTTGATGGCCGAAGGGGTGTTCGGCATCCGCGGGTTTTCCCGCGACCTTGAAGCCGACGAGGGTCACGATGTTGCTTGCCATATCGCCTGCGTTGTTGATCGCGTCCGCGAGCAAGGCCATCGGAAGGATCCAGCTGTTCTGCGAGGCGAGAAGCAGAGCAAAAGTAAGTTTTAGGGCGACCAAAATAAGGTTAATGAGGAAGCCAAGCCAAGCCCCCAGGATTCCGTGTTTCGTACGGACTTCCTCGGAAGCGAGATTTTGATAGTCGGGAATGAACCAGCGACGAAGCAATGTCATCATAGGCCTAAAGTCTAGGCACGGATTTTGAGTAAATCAATTTTAACAAAACGCTCACCTCGTTTTATAAACTAGATTACTTGACAATGAGAACTAGTAACGTAAACTAGATGTCGAAAGGAGAACCCTTATGTGCATCAATGACGTTGAGTTACCGCCTTATTCCAAGAAGATGGAAATTTGGAATGCCCTCACCCATTTTCTCGGTGTTCCCTTCACGATCATCTTTACTCCTTTCGCCATCTCGAAAGCCCTTCATTTCACGGATGTCTTGGGGCAAATATCGGTCTATATTTGCCTGCTCTTCATGTTGATCCTCTATGCGGGATCTGCTTGGTATCACGCGACAAAACCGGGACGTTTGAAGCAGGTTTTGCGCATTTTGGACCATAATAACGTCTTTTTGCAGATCATGGGTTCCTATCTCCCTTTTTGCTGGATTGCCTTGCGTGAGCCGCAGAATGGAATCCCCTTGGGATGGATTGTCTTTGGGATTGTTTGGGGATCTTCCATCCTCGGGATTATCTTGAATTCCATCAACATCAATCGTTTCAAGGTTGTGTCGTATATCCTCCAAATCGTGGCGGGTTCCGTCATCCTCGTCGCCTTCGAGCCCTTGCGCAACGTCATCGGATTGACGGGCGTGCTCATGTGCTTGTCCGCGGGCATCTGTTACTGGATCGGGGCGGTCCTCTACGCGATTGGCAAGAAGAAGACCGCGTGGTTCCACACCGTGTTCCACTTGTTCGTCTTGGCCGGTAGCGTCCTCATGTTCCTTTCCATCTATCTCTACGTCCTTTGATAGAGCTTCCCTATCCTTTCCCCACGCAGCGGTTTCTTGCTATACTCTTTTCTATGAAAAGAAATCGCTTTGGAAAATTTTTCACCTTACTGGCCGCGATGATTGGCCTAACTTCTTGCAACATTTTCGATTTGCTGCCGGGCGGGGGATCCTCCGCGGATGTACCGGGCGCCTCCCATTCGCACGGTTCTTCCGACCTCGATACGGAGAGCGTCCTGCCTTTCTCCCTGCGCGACATGTCCTTGTCCCTGCAATGTGACGTTTTGCCCGCCACCGGGAATGTCAGATTGCTCGTTTTGCCCATCGAGTTCACCGATTGCCCGTTTTCCGAGCAAACCCTCGCGGATATCGCAGTCGCTTTGAACGGAACTCCCGAAGAGACGGGATACTGGGAATCGGTATCCTCTTTCTACGACAAGAGCTCTTTCGGAAAGAGCCATCTCGAGTTCGAAATCGCCCCGATTTACAAGACGGGCCAAACGCAAAAGTCCCTTTGGACGTCCCATGTCAAAAAAACCTACAACGGTTATACCTCCGACGAAGCCGCAGGCGTGATCGGGGATGCCTATAACGATTACATCGCGAAGCAAGGCAACAACTCCACGAAGAAATTCGACTCCGATCAAAATGGATGGATCGACGGCGTCGTCGCGATTTACTCTGGCCATAACTGCACGAACCTGGCGGATACCTATGACATGGATTCCATGTTCTATTGGGCGTACACCTATTGGACCGTCGGGGCTTACGATGAGAGTTGGACGCAGCCCAACACCCTTTGCCCGACCCCCAACCTCTATATCTGGATGTCCTATGATTTCTTCTATGAGGCGGTCTCTTCTCCCAAGGTCGATGCCCACACCCTCATCCACGAAACCGGACATATGTATGGCCTCGATGACTACTATTCCAACGGCAGGGCGTGCCTTGCGGGCAGCCATGACATGATGGATGGCAACGTCACGGACCACGACGTTTTGAGCAAGATGCTCCTTGGCTGGGTCGAGCCTCATGTCGTCACGGATCCCGAGACCATCGACATCCTCCCGAGCCAGACGAGCGGGGACTGCATCCTCATTCCTGGCGAGAACTGGAACGGGACCGCCTACGACGAATATATCTTGATGGAACTCTATACCCCGGAAGGACTTAACGCTCTCGATTCCTCGAAGCGTTATCCCGGAAGAGACAAGGCGTATACCCAAGCGGGGGTTAAGCTCTATCACATCGATGCCCGCGCCATCGAAATGACCCAAGATCTTCGGGGCAATTTGACGTACGCGTATTTCACCGATCCCAAGACTGGCATGAAGAGAAACACGAGCAGCGCCGCCTATGGCTATTCGGTCGCGGCGAGCAACTGCTACAAGCAATCCTGGGAAGCTCAGGGCTATAGCGACGATTACGCCCTCATCCACATGATCGAGGCGAACAACGTCTATTCTTTCGCGACTGGTTCCTCCGGGACGAACTCCGCCCTTTTCACGGACTATTCCTTCTCGTTCAAGGATTATCGCAAATTCTTCTTGAAGCGTGACGCGAGCAAGACCGAGGCGGTCTTCAATAACGGCAACCGCTTCCCCTACAAGGTGTATTTCGACTCCGTGGACGATCGTGGCGCGACCATCCGGGTCGAATCCATCTAAAGGCGGAGGACGTTCATGAGCAAAAAGAGCGGCAAGGAGGTCTTGCTTGAAAACCGAAAGGCCCGGTTCCTCTATTTCTTGAGTGATTTTCTTGTCGCCGGCATGGTTCTCACGGGAACCGAGATCAAGTCGCTGCGACAAGGAAACGCGTCCCTTTCCGATTCCTACGTTTACTTGAAAAACGGCGAGGCCTTCGTTGCCAACATGCATATTTCCCCTTATAAGGATGGGACTATCTACAACGTGGACCCCCTTCGTGACCGCAAGCTTTTGCTCACCAAGCAAGAGCTTCGACATCTTGAACGGGATCTTCAAGGCACGGGCTTGACCGTCGTGCCGACGAAGGTGTTCCTTGACCGCGGTTACGCGAAGATGGAAATCGCCCTTGCGAAAGGCAAAAAGGCCCATGATAAACGGGATGCCATCAAAGAACGCGAGGAAAAGGTTCGCATGGGCAAAGCCTTGCGCGATGGCAGAAAGGCGGACGAATAATGAATCTAAAAGAAGCGACCCAATATATCGAAAAGAGACAAAACGAGGTTTCTTCCCTTTTGTTTTTCACTTTCGCGAGGAAAACCAAACTCGCCATGTCTCGCCCCCTTATCCACGTTGCCGGCAGCAACGGGAAAGGCTGCACCTGCTTCTATTTGAACCTCCTTGCTACGAAAAAGCATGGCTCTCGGTCGGGAACTTTGTTCAACTCCTTCGCACGCACCGCGAACGAAGCGATTTGGATCGGAGGCCAACCCTTGAAGGAGGAAGAGTTCCTCCAAAAATTCGAGGAACACCATTCTCTTTACGAGAAATATCAGCTCACGGGGTATGAGATTCTCGTCGACATCGCCTATCGCGTTTTCGAAGAGAAGAAGCTCGACCTCGTGATCGTCGAATGCGGCATGGGCGCTTCGGGCGACCCCTCTTTGCTCGACGACCTCCAGACGGAGCTTGGCATCATCACAAACATCTCTCTCGAGCACACGGAATACCTTGGCACGACTCTCAGCGAGATCGCCCTTTCCTGCGCCGGGGTCATCGCCAAAAAGAAACCGGTTCTCGTCGGCCCGATCGACGAGGGAAGCGAGGAAGCCTTGCGGACGATTTGCGCGAAGAAAAAGACATCCCTGTCCCGCCTCGATCGCCCTCATTTGCCGCACTTGGTCGGTGGCAGCGAATTCGTCTTCGATTACCCGCCTTATAAGAATCTTTCCATCTCCACCGTGGCTTTCTATGAAGTCGGGGATGCCGTCTTGGCTCTCGAGGCCAACAAGATTTGCCCGCTCCTAGGGTTAGCGGAAGAAGAGATTCGCGAGGCCTGGAAAGGGAAAACCCATCCTCTGCACTGCGAACGAAAGGGGGACTTCGTCTTTGACGTCGCGGAAAACCCCGCGGCCATCGAAATGCTTTGCCGCAGCTTCCCGACGCTTGGCCGCGGCAAGCCCGTCCATGTCCTTTTCGCCGCCAAGGAAACCGCGAACATCTCGGTCATGCTCCCCTTGCTTGACGACAACGCGAAAACGGTTGTCCTCACCTCGTATGAAGGCCAAGGGGCCCGCGACGAAATGGGATTCGCGCTTTATACGGAAGACCACGAATACATCCAAAACCCGCTCATGGCCCTCATGAATCTTTCGATGCGCTTCCCGGGCGAAACGATTCTCGTCACCGGCAATCGCGAGTTCGTGACCTCGCTTTGGAGGATGGTATGAAGAGCAAAGAGAGGGAACCCGAGATCGATGAATCGCTTTTGACCCCCGCCCAAAAAGAGGAGATGAATCGGCCCACCGTCAACGTCCCGTCCCTCATCTTTTTCGGCGTCCTCCTTTTGCTGATTCTCGTTTGCGTTCTCGTCGTCGTCTTCCTGCCCAAGAATTAATTTCCCGGCTCCTTTCGAGGCTATTTCCGAAAACCCGGACAGTGTATATCTTCCTGCCCTTGCGCCCCCTTTTCCTTCCCTTAAAATACTCACTCAAAGGGTGAGCGAAATGGATGACGAAAAGAAGATGAGCCGCAGCGATTATGAGGACTATCTATCCTTGGCTCTTTCTTCCGCAAACCACGAAGTCGTTAGCGATGCGATGAGGCAGCATTTCGAAACGCCAAGCAACAGCGTTCAGCCGCGGGACAATTAAGTCCCGCATTTTCTTTTTCTGAAACTCAGCCGATAATAAAAGCATGAAAAAACCATTTTGGACGGATGCGGTGGTTTACCAGATCTACCCCCGCTCTTTTTGTGATTCGAACGGCGATGGCATCGGCGATATCCCGGGCATCATCTCGAAACTCGATTACCTAAAAGATCTTGGGGTCGATATCCTTTGGCTCAGTCCCATTTACGAGAGCCCTCAGTTTGATATCGGTTACGACATCTCGGATTACTACAAGATCAACCCGGAATACGGGACGATGGAGGATTTCGATCGCTTGCTCGAGGAAGCGAAGAAGCGCGGCATTCGCATCGTCATGGACCTCGTCGCGAATCACACTTCGGATCAGCATCCTTGGTTCAAAGCCAGCAAAGACAAGAACAGCCCCTATCACGATTACTACGTCTGGATGGATGGCAAAGACGGCGGGAAACGTCCCCCGAATAACTGGACGAGCAATTTCACGGGCCCTGCCTGGACGTATGTCCCGGAAGTGGGGCAATGGTACCTTCACATCTTTTCCGCGGAGCAGCCTGACCTCAATTGGAAGAACCCCAAAGTTCTGGAAGAAGTCGAGAACATCATCCGTTTCTACCTCGACAAAGGCGTCTATGGCTTCCGTTGTGACGTCATCAACCAAATCTGGAAGGATAGCTACGAAGATTCCAAGAGGATTACTCCGATGGCTCGCGGCAACGAGTTCTACCTGATGAAGGAAGGGAATCATCGAATGCTCAGGAAAATCTACGATGATGTCCTTTCCCATTACGATGACTTCGTGATGATTGGGGAAACCTATAACGTTGACCTCGAAAACGGGAAGAGATTCCAAGAGAACAAAGAGCTGACGATGTTCTTCCAGTTCGAGCTCGCGAACGTCCGGGCTTTCGCCCTCCCCGTCTTCGAGCGTCCTTTCTCGGCCAAGCGTTTCAAAGAGGTCGCCTTCAAATGGCAAAAGGCGATCGAGTGGCCGACCAACTATCTCGAGAACCACGACCAGCGTCGCTCCATAAACAAATTCGGTGATCCCAAGCGTTATTGGAAGGAATCGGGCAAAGCGCTCGCCTTGTTCAATCTGACGCTGCGTGGCACCCCCTTCGTTTATCAAGGCGAAGAAATCGGCATGCTTGATTTGCCTCCCCGCGACCCTGCGACATCTATGGATTGCAGCGCCCGCATGACGAATCAACTCATGACGAAAATGGGTTTCGTGAAAGGCTTGAGGAAGAAGATGATCAACCTCTTCGACCGCGATCACGCCCGTAGTCCCATGCAATGGAACGACGGCATTTCCGCGGGCTTCTCTTCGAACGAAAACACTTGGATTTGCGCGAATCCGAACAAGAATTGCATCAATGTCGCTTTGGAAGAAAAGGACCCGGATTCGATCCTTTCCTTCTATCGAACCCTCCTGGCCTATCGCCGGAAATCACCGGCTTTGCAAGAAGGTTCTTTCCTTGAAATCGAAACGAAAGGGGACCTCATCGCCTACCGGAGAAAACTTGGAGACGAAGAGATTCTCATCCTGTTGAACCTTACGAAAAAGAAGCTGCGCCTTCCGCCCTTCCTCCGCTCCATCGAAGGGAAACTTGCCCTCTCCACGAGGGAGCCTGGGGATGACCCGACCGTCCTCTTGCCCTACGAGGGCCGTTTGATTGAACTTGCTTAAGCACGCGTGTATCATATGCGCCTAAGGAGTTTTTGCTATGGAAACGCCAAGACAGGATACGAAGAATCTACAAGACTCTACGGTGGATACACTGCTGTAAGCGTTACATTGACACACATCATCAACAACAATGCAGGTATCGGCTGGACAAGCTATGCACATACAGGTCTCACGGTTCCTGTATATGCATACGGTAAGGGTGCCGAGGCCTTCGTGGGCAGCTATGACAACACTGAGGTGGCAAAGAAGCTTTTTGCCCTCTGCGATGTGGAGTAAAGAGAAAAAGAC
>JAEDJP010000091.1 GCA_016296285.1 Bacilli bacterium | reverse complement strand
ATTCGTCTCCGCCTCCTCTCTGCCGCACAGCACAGCGGCGCCGACTTCGTCATCACCGAGATCGGCGGCACCGTCGGCGACATCGAATCCCTCCCCTTCCTCGAAGCCATCCGCCAGGCCCGCCTTGCTTTCGGCCCGCGCAACACCTTCTTCCTCCACAATACCCTCGTCCCGTATCTCCGCACCTCCGGGGAAACGAAGACCAAACCAACCCAGCACAGCGTGAAAGAGCTGACCGGCCTTGGCATCCAACCCGACGCCATCATCCTCCGTTCCGAAGTTCCCCTCGACGAGAAAACGAAGGAAAAGGTCTCCTTGTTCTGCAACGTCCCCCTCGCGGGCGTCTTTGAGGCCGATGACTGCGAATGCCTTTTCGAGCTTCCGATTCGCCTCCACGAGCAAGGAATCGACTCCTATGTCCTCGATCATTTCGGGATGAGCAAGGAGCCGGATGCCGAACTCGATGATTACCTCGCCTTCGTCGACCGCGTCAAAGGGCTCAAGAAAGAAGTCCACATCGCCTTGGTCGGCAAATACGTGGAACTCCATGACGCCTACCTCTCCGTTCGCGAAGCCCTCCGTTCCGCGGGTTACGCCTTGGATGCAGACGTTAAGGTCCATTGGATCAAAGCCATGGATGTCACGAAAGAAAACGTCGCCTCCCTCCTCAAGGGATGCGATGGCATTCTCGTCCCGGGCGGCTTCGGCGAACGCGGCAGCGAAGGCAAGAAAGAAGCCATCCGTTATGCCCGCGAGAACAAGATCCCGTATCTTGGCATCTGCTTCGGCATGCAGCTCGCGATGATCGAATTCGCGGAGAACGTCCTCCATCTCCCGGAAGCGAACACCACGGAATTCAACCCCAATACCCCGAACCCAATCGTCGACTTCCTCCACGACCAATATTCCGGCATCGACATGGGTGGCACCCTTCGTCTCGGCGCCTACGATTGCGCCGTCAAGGAAGGGACGCTCGCCCACGAATGCTATGGCAAATCCCTCGTTCGCGAACGCCATCGCCACCGCTACGAATTCAACAACCGGTACCGCGAAATGTTCGAAAATGCCGGCGTCGTTTTCTCGGGCATCAATCCTCAACAGAATCTCGTCGAGATCGTCGAAATTCCGGATCACCCCTTCTTCATTGCCTCGCAATTCCACCCGGAATTCACGTCGAGACCAATGCGCCCGAACCCCTTGTTTTACGGGTTTATCCGCGCATCTCTCATCGAGAAAAAGTAATTTGATTTGAGAATTGCAACTTTTCTAGAAAAAACACCGCAAGATGAAACCCACCGATTCTTGCGGTGTTTTCGTTTTCCTTTACGCGTATGCGCGCTGAGCCTATAATGTGTTCAAGAAACGTGAACAATCTGGAGGATTTCCATGAAAAAAGCGATTGTCATCACCACGGTCCTTGGGCTCGTGTTCATGCTGGTAGCCGCCGCGCTCTTCGCTACGCTCCCGCTGATGCTTGGCCAAGCCGCCTTCTATTCCGTCACCACGATCGAATGGACCCGGCTCCCCGAACTCGTTCAAGGGCTCTTCGTCTTCACCGATATCTCGGTCCCGCACATCTTGGTCTTGGCCTCGATCGCCGTCGGGCTCTTGCTTTTCGTCGTCACGATCATCGTGATGATCATCAAGAAGAAACCCTCTTCCCTTTTCCCGTCTTTGTTCCTCTTGCTTGACGCTGCCATCTACACGTTTGGCATTCTCCTCATCATTCACCCGAACGTCACCGGAATCTGGGTCGATCCCCTCGGCAAAATCGTCGACAATTCGAAGTGGGGATGGCTTGGCATGGTCAAAGCCCTCGGCGCGACCGAAAAGAACATGACCCTCGTCGTCATCGGCTGCTTCGCGATCTTCGTCCTCTTCGTCATTGGCTATGTCACCGGCTGCATCGGCGCTGGCCTCGATATGATTTTCGGCAAGAAACGCCTCCGCAAAAAAGAGGATAAGAAAGCCAAGCTCGCCCTCCCGAACGAGAAGGATGACGTGATCGTCGTTCACGATGACGAGATCGTTCCCCCGACCTCGGAAGAAGATATCGACGCCGCCCTCGGCAAGACCCCGGACAACGCCTCACCTCTTCCCCAGGCTGCCACCGCCCCGGCTCCCACCCCGATGCCGGCCGCGACTCCCGCGAACCCGGGATCCCCGGTCTACATCCCCTCGCAAGGCAGCATCCAGGGACCGCTTCTCGTCCAATACATCAACACGTATTCCCCCACCTCCTCGGAGACCGTCTCTTCCTCCAAGAAGGGCGGGCAAGTGCCCCTTTCCGAAATCCAAGGCGCCATCACCGGCGACAAGCCGCTGACCGCCGAGGACATCCGCAAGATCGTCCGCGAGGAAATGGCCCCGAAAGAAGAGGAGAAGCAACCCGTCATCATTTCCGTCCCCTCCTCCACCAAGAACGATGAGGAAGGCTTGAAAGCCGAAGACGTTCGCCGCATCTTCTCCGAAGAACTTCAAAAGACCCTCGGGAAAGAGAAAGATGAAGGCGATGTCATCATCGAAGAAGAACCCACTCCCGCTTTGACCGCCGACGAGATCCGCGCCATCATTGCCGCGGAAATCGCCGCTTCCAAGAAGGAAGAACCCGCTCCGGTCAAAAAGGAAGAACCCGCCCCTGGCTTAACCGCTCAGGAAGTTCGCGCCGCCATCGCCGACGAGATCCGCGCCTTCCATGAAGCGAAAAAGCAGAAAGAGGAACCCGCCCCCGCGAAGAAGGAAGAGCCCGTTTCCCCTACCGTAACGGCTTCCGAAATCCGGCAGATCATCAATGAGGAATTCGCCCGCCGGGAGCCGCAAACGAAGCAAACCGATCTAACCCCCTCCCTCATTCGGGATATCATTCGCCAGGAAATGACCGCGGTCCCGCCTCTCCAAGAGACCAAAGTCGCGCCCGTGACGGTCGTCGTCAAGGCCGTTGAGGAGCCGAAACCCGCCCCCGCGCCTGCTCCTGAGCCCGTTCCCGCTCCCGCCCCCGAGCCCGTGAAGGTCGAAGAGCCCGTTGCTCCGAAAGTCGAAGAAGCTCCGAAGCCCCGCGTGGTCGGCGCCATCAACCCGGATCTTCCCCCGCATGACAAGATCATCCGCATCCCCTTCCAAACGAGGATGAAAAGCGCCGAGCCTGAGATGGTCAAAAACTATAACGAACTGAAGTCCGAGATCCTCTCTTACGGTGTTAAGAGCCGCATCTCCAACAAAGGCGACACCTTCCGCCTCCACAAGATCACGTTCGTGAAAATCACGATCGCCGGCAAGAGCCTCAAGCTCTATTTCGCCCTCGATCCCAAGGATTACGCGAACTCCTCCATCCCCGTCCAAGACGCGAGCCACAACGTCTATAAGGACATCCCGCTCGTCTTCAAGGTCAAGAGCGAGCTCTCCTTGCGTCGCGCGAAGGAGCTCATCGCCGACGTCATGGAAAAGAACGGTCTTGAGCAAGGGAAGGTCGTCCTCCGCGATTGGGCGAAGGAGATTCCCGACGCCAAGGACGAATCCGACAGCGACGAAGAATAAGGAAAGCCGCGAGAGAAGATGAATTCTCTCTCGCGGTTTTTTTCATAAAGGAAGGGGGCGTGTATTCGTTTTTGTGGGAATCTTGGAAAAGCGTCATTAATTTTGCTATAATCACGCTTGCCTGCAACGCAGAGAAAGAAAGGACGTGATCCGATTTGGAAATCCCAATACCTGTAGCCATAATCCTTGCCGTTTTATGTCTAATTGGTAGCGCCTTCTTCAGCGCCACGGAAACCGCCTTTGCGTGCCTGAACAAATACAAATTCCAAGTCGAGGCCGAAGATGGAAAGAAAGCCTCGTCTTTTATCGTTTGGTTCTACGAGCATTTCGACACGACCCTCATCACGGTTCTCGTCGGGAACAACGTCGTCGCGGTCGGGATTTCCTCCATCGCGACCATCCTTCTCATCCAACTTCTTCACGCCTATATCGACAACACGGCGATCTCGATGATTTCCTCCATCGTCGTTGCTATCCTCACTTTCCTTTTCGGCGATACCCTCCCCAAACTCATCGCCAAGAAAGTGCCGAATGCCATCGCTCGGTTTTCCGTTTATCCCATTGCATTCTTCTGCGTCCTTTTCTTCCCGATCACCCTCATCTTCCGCGGCTTGACCTTTCTTGTCCGGAAAGTATTTCCCGCCGCCCCGGAACCCGAAGTCCAAACCGAAGACATCGCCGAAGAGATTGAGCGCATGGAAAAATACGGGGACCTCGAATCCAACGAATCGGACATCCTCGTGAACTCCCTCGATTTCGCGGACACTTCCGTCAAGGAAGTCTTGACCCCGCTTCGCCGCATGAAGATGCTCGACACGGACGGACTCGATACCCCTGCCCTTCTCGAATACATCAAGAAGTGCCCGTATTCCCGCATCCCCCTTTATTACAAAGAGCAAAACCACATCGTCGGCGTCTTGGTCGTCAAGAATTATCTTGCCGCCTATTTCAAAGACCCCAAGGTATCCTATCTCCCCTATGTCCAAAAGGCGTACTTCGTGACCCCCGCCATTAAAATCGATGATTTGCTGGATGGGTTCCGCGAGCACCATACCCAAATCGCCCTCGTCCGGAAGGAAGGGAAGATCCTTGGACTCGTGACCGCCGAGGACGTTTTGGAAGAGCTCGTCGGCAAGATCGATGAGGACGGCAACAAAGAAGCGGAGGCGGCCCAATGAGCAACCTCGCGATCGTCTATCTTGTCATCATCGTTGTCCTGCTTTTGTTCTCGGGCTTCTTTTCTGGTTCCGACATGGCCTTCAGCTGCGTGAACGAACGCAAACTGCGCGAGGCCATGAACAAAGGGTCGAAAGCCGCCAAAATCGCCCACCGTTATGCCGTGAATTACGACCGGACGATCACGACGATCCTTTTCGGGAACAACCTCGTGAACATCTTGGCTTCCTCCTTGGGCGTTTCCCTTGCCTTCGAGTCTCCCTTCAACGCGGACCCGATTTGGAGCACGGTGATATCTGCGGCGATTCTCGTTGCCCTCCTCACCTTTGGCGAGATCATCCCCAAGGCCATCGCCCGCGCCTATAGCTATCGGGTGTGCCTCCTGAGCGTCTATCCCCTCCGTTTCTTTGAGATCCTGTTCTATCCTTTCGCGATGGGCGTCACCGCCTTTGCGAACCTCCTCACCCGCCCGTTCCTCAAGAAGGTGAAGACGGACAAGGCCGCATCGGATGAAGAGCTTCAGGCGATGGTCGACGACATCGAGGACGAGGGCATCATCGACGAATCCCAAAGCGAGCTCATTTCCAACTCCTTGGAATTCAAGGACACCTGCGCTTATGAAGTCATGAC
>JAEDJP010000090.1 GCA_016296285.1 Bacilli bacterium | reverse complement strand
AGAGAAAGGCCACAAAGAGAAAAAACCGTTGACAAGACTTATCCTATTTTTCGTGGTCGATCGTTATTCGCCGATGTCGTAGCTCTCGAGGACCTGCAGCAAGGGGCGCACGGTCTTCTTGACGACCCCGGGGGCGAAGGGGTCTTTCATGTGGTCGCGGAGGACCAAGGTGCGGAAGGGGTACTTGCCGCCCATCTCGCAGAGCTTCAAGTAACGTTTCCAGGCGAGTTCGTGGTTCTTGCGATCGAGGTTGAAGAACTGGAACGCCATGACCTGGGCGAGGGTATAGTCGATGTAATAGAACGGATTCTCGAAGATGTGGGCCTGGGTGAGCCAGCGATGGCCTTCCTGCATGTAGGTGCAGCCGCGATACGTCGCGACCTTGTAAGGCGTGTAGTATTCCTCGAGCTCATGCCATTTGGCGTCGCGTTCCGCCTTCGTGGCGTTCGGGTTCTCGTAGACCCATTCCTGGAAGTGATCGACGGTCACCCCATAGGGCAAGAAGGAAATCGCGTCGGCGAGGTGGGCGTAACGGTATTTCTCCGGCTCATCGAAGAAGAGATCCATCCACGGATGGGCGAAGAATTCCATCGACATGGAATCGATCTCGCACCCTTCCGAGGTCGGTTGGCGAAGTTCCGGCACCTTGATCTTGCGGGCCATGTAGGCCTGGAAGGAATGGCCGAACTCATGGGTCAGGACGTCGATGTCGCCTTTGGTCCCGTTGAAATTCGAGAAGATGAAGGGGATGCCATACTTCGGGAAGTAGGTCATGTATCCGCCGCCTTGCTTGCCGGGGCGAGCCTCGAGGTCAAGGACGTGATGATCCGCCATGAAGCGGAAGAAATAGCTCGTCTCCGGGGAAAGGGCGTCGTACATCTTCTTGGCGAGCTCGATCTTGTCCGCGGTCGTTCCTTTCGGCATGGGGTTGCCGGTCTTGAAGACAAGAGAATTGTCGTAGATCTCCGGCTTGCGGATGCCCGTCCTCTTGAATTGGGCCTTCATGATCTTGGCGGCGATGGGGGTCACGACGTCATGGATGGCCTCGCGATAGGCACGCACGTCTTCCACGTTATAGTCGTACCGTTGCATGCGGATGTAGCCGAGCTCGACGAAGTTCTTGTACCCGAGCTTCTTGGCGATCGCGTCGCGGACGTGGACGAGGCGGTCGTAGATGTCTTCGAGTTCCTCGACGTGGGTCGAGAGGGCGGCGTAATAGGCCTGGCTTGCTTCCTTGCGGACGTCGCGGTCGAGGTCCTGCAGGAACTTGCCCATCTGCGGCAGGTTGTATTCTTGGCCCTTGTACGTCACGCGGATCGCGGCGAGCTTCGCCCCGTATTCCGTGGAGAGCTTGTTCTCCTCGACCGCCTCGGCGACCACGCGGTCGTCGAAGCCCTTGAGGGAATACTCGTACATCGTGAACAGGTGGGTGCCGAGCTTCTTCTCGAGATAGGCGCGGTGGGGGCTATGGAGCATCGCCTCCGCGAAGTGGTTCTCCTCGACTTGGACAAGGGGCATTCCCTCGTCGATCTTGGCCACCGCCTTGGCGTACTTCTTGTTCGTGGAATCGAGGGTGAACAAGACGAAGGCATGGGTGCAGGCATTGCCGAGGAGGTCGGATTCCTTCTCGTGCTTCTTGAAGACCTTGAGGGCTTCTTCCGGGGTTTGCGCGGCTTCGAGGGCCGCGGTGGCCGCCTTGGCGGAAGCGGCGGCTTTCTCGAGGTTCGGGACGCGGAAGGGCCATTCCTCGAAGGTTGGGATTTCTTTGTTTGGCATAAGTTCTATATTCTCACTCCTTTGCTAACGTTCGATGCGGCGGAATTCCTCGGGACCCCGGCGTGGGGAGCGGGATCGCTTGTGGTTCTTCCCAAGGTAAGCCTGGGCGACGGCCGTCCCATCCGCGCTCAAATAGTAATACTCGGTCCCGGATGAGACATCCCCATCCACGAAATGGTATTTCTTGAGGGTGGAGAGAAGGGATCCGAGGCGCTTCCTGCCCATGGAGGGATAGCCCCCGCACATCCAAAGGCCATCGTAAGCGAGGCCCATTCCCTCTCCCCGGAGGAAATGGAGCAAGCCTTGGAACGAGGGGACGACCCCCGCGAGGGCGAGTTCGTAAAGCGCGGCGAGGATTTTCTCTTCCGCGGGTCGGAATATCGGTTTGCCGTCTTTGAATTCCATCGCGCGTGTATTGTAAGGCGCGGAAGAAAAATTGCTAGGGAAAACGCTTGGGAACCGAACGCAGAATGGTCAATCTCGCGCGCATCTTCGTTGACCAAGCCTCCACGGCGGGTAAAATAACGCTTGTTATGGATGAACTCGAAACCATCAAACTCATCGAGGCCACGATCGACAAGGTGCGCCCCTTCCTCCGCAGAGACGGCGGAGACATCGATTTCGTCGGATACCGCGACGGCATCGTCTACGTCACGATGATCGGGGCCTGCCAAGGCTGTATCATGGCGGCGGATGACATTTCCGCGGGCGTCGAGATCATCGTCATGGAGGAAGTCCCCGGCGTCATCAAGGTCACTTGCGACGACATTCCGGATGACCTCATGGCGGATTACATTCAACGCAAGAACGAGGCCCTTCTCGCCGCGAGCGAGCAGAAATAAGACCCCCGTTCCCGCCTCTTTTCATTGAATCCCCGTTTCAATCGGGGATTTTTTTGCAAAAGAAAACCCCACATTCCGTGAGGTTGTTCTTGTTGGGATCGATCTTAGGCTTTGAACCAGAAGATGTGGCCGGTAAGCAACATGCAGATGAGGTCGAGGAGCCAGCCGATGGTCGGACCGAAGACAACCCAGAGGATGCCAAGGACCAAGTGAAGGTTGTTCTTGCTCGCGAGGCCTTCGCCGATGCGGTAGATGGCCCAAACGATGTTGAGGACCGGCAAGCAGAAGAGGAGCTTAACAATCTTGGGAAGGTTGTCGATGCTCTTGCAAAGTTCTTTCATGTAAATTACCTCCTGAAAGTTGGCTACATTATGCACCCACATACCGCGGGTGAGAACATTTTTGGGAAATGTTTTTCTTTACCTTTTTACTTGATTTTATTCGCCTTGAAGGCTAGCAAGAAAAAGGTTTTCTTTCTTGTTGGCCATCACGTAGCCATTCCGGTTATAGACATCCTCGCGGTTATAGGTAAAGGGGTGGCCGTTTGGTTCCACGAGGACCCCGCCGGCTTCCGAGAGGATGAGGTCGCCGCTTGCGACGTCCCACTCCTTGGTCCCGGCGCCGAAGCGGACGAAGAAATCCTTCTTCCCTTCCGCGAGGAGGCAGAATTTGTAGGCGGCGCCAATCGGGGCGATATCCTCTTCGAAAAGGGATGCGTTTCTTCCATAAAACGCTTTTTCCTTTTCGTTGAAATGCGAGATGGAACGCATGGCGCGAAGGTTGGTCTCGCGATCGGAAACATGAATGCGGACGGGTTCTTTTCCCGGTTCAAGACGGTAGCTGCCCTCCCCTTTGACGGCATAATAGCTGATGCCGCTTGAAGGGAGGTGGATGACGCCTACGACGACGACGCCGTTCCGCGCCAGGGCGATGTTCGTGCAGAATTGGCCATCCCTCGCCACGAAGTCGCTCGTGCCGTCCACGGGGTCGATGATGAACACGAATTCCTTGTTCCTCCGCTCGCCCGTATCCTTACTTTCTTCGGTCAAAAACCCATAATCCGGGAAGGAATTTGCAAGGGTCTTCCGCAAAATCTCATCCGCGCCTTTGTCCGCGAGAGTGACGGGGGAATCGTCGCTTTTGATCTCCACGTCGAAATCGGTCGCGTAGACCTTCATGATGTGCTTTTCCGCAAGGCGCGCGGCCTCGAGCATGGCTTTCAGTTCTTTTTCGTACATGGGAAATCTCCTTCGACTTCGTCGAGCGCCTCTAGGATATCACGAATCGCGGGTTTTCCGTCCTTGATTTCAGAACCCGCGGCGTAACGATGCCCGCCTCCCCCGAAGGCTTTCGCGACTTCGACGACGGGATAGCCGTGGTTCGAACGGTATTCGACGCGGACCCAGCCATCTTCCCTCTCGCAGAGATAAAGATAAATCTTGGCCCCGAAACAACCGGCCAAGGCATTCACGTAGGAACTCGCTTGGTCAAAGGATAGGCCATAAGCCTCGTAATCGTTTGGATGGGCATAGACATAACAAACTTGCCCGTAGGATTCGGCATTCTTGCGCATCCACTTCTTGAACGCCTTCTCGTTCTCTTCCTCGTGGTAGAGGTTCTCAATCAACGTTTTCGCGTCGATGCCGTGCCTGAAAAGGAAGCCGACGTCCTCGAACGTTTTCCGGCAGACGCCATGGTACATGAAGCGCCCGGAGTCCGTGAGGATGCCCGCGTAGAGGGCACTCGCGGAGAGGGAAGAAAACGGATACCCCATCTCCATGCCGAACTCGGCCACGATTTCCGCGCAGGAGACGCGCTCGGGATCGACGAAGGAAAGGCCCGCGAATTCCTCCCCGAGTTTATGGGGTTCATGATGATCGAATTTGACATGTTCTTTGCAAAGGGAAAGCAAGGGGGATTCGACGCGCGGCAAGCAGGAGACATCCACGAGAATTCCAAGGGCCCCTTGGACTTCTTCTTCCTTCGGGGCATCCATCGGGGAGAGCAAGGAGCACAAAACGGGGAAGCCTGAGCCGACCGCGTAGACTTTTTTGGCGGGATATGCCGCGCGCAAAAGCTCCCGCAGCCCGATCTGACAGCCATAGCAATCCCCATCGGGATAGGCATGTCCCCCGATCAAGATGACGGGGTAGGACTCGATTCGTTGACGGATTTCCTCAAAGCTCGCCATAGGAAGCCTTATAGGATACAAGTCCCGTCAACGATTTGCAAAGGGAAGCAAGAAACCAAGGTAAAAGAAGGGGCGTCACTTCAAAAACGTCTCGTAAGCCCTTACCCAGGGATACCAAGAACAGGCGAAATCCTCGGTTTTGGGAAGGCGCGGGGCCACCTCGTATCGGCAGGCGTTGTTGTAGAAGAATCCGCCTCCGGTGATGTAATCCATGTGGTAATTCGCGTGGTTCTTGCCCGCGGCATCGATCTTCGCGAACGTCGTCGTGAAGGAACACATGGCCTTCGTGATGTGGGACTCGTCGCGGGCGAGAACGCCATACCAATAGTCCGCCTCGGCCCGCCAAGCGGTCCAGCCATGGCCACAGCAAATCGCTGGCCCATCCTTGTCCCCTTCCCAGCGGGTTTCCCACCAGCGGAGGGAGGAACGGAAAACGTTCGCGTCATAAGATTTCATGACCCAAGCCTCGTGGAAATCGAGGAATTCCTTGGCTTTTTTCAGGTAGCGTTCTTCGTTTTTGATCTTCGCGCAGTAATAAAGGAGGGTGAGGGCGCTGCAAGAGATG
>JAEDJP010000089.1 GCA_016296285.1 Bacilli bacterium | reverse complement strand
TTGCCTTTCTTGGCGATGTCCGCGAAGGCCTTCTTGGCGCTGTCATAGGCGGCGAGAAGCTCCCCGTAATAGAGATTGCGCATCCTCGCGTACCCTTGCTTCTCCCCTTCCGAGACGGTGGAGGTGTAAAGGGAGGTGAAGATCTTCTCGAGGCGGAAGAACGACTCGTAAAGGCTTAGGAGGGTGAGATAGAAGAAATAGTTCTTCTTCGAGTAGATGAGCACGGGGGAGGAATGGGTGACCTCGCTGCTCATCTCGTAGACTTTCGCGTACTGGGAAAGGGATGCCGCGCGCTCGACCCCATCGCGGAAATTGAGCTTGAAGTCGGGGGAATCGGCGATGCCATCGATCGCGTAGAGCCAGCCGTACTCGATGTAGCGTTTCATGTCCTTGGACTTGAGGCCGAGGGAGCGCATGTTGTCCTTGATCTCGACGAAGATCGCGTCGGTCGCTTCCTTGGTCTTGAGGCCGGCGCGGAAGGCGACGCCGTATTCGATGTGGCGGAGGTAGCGCTTCACGATGGGCTCGCCATGGCGGACGAGGCAATGGAGGATGCATTCGTTCTCGTGGAGGGTGCGCCAGCAGGAGAAGGCTTCGGTCTCGTAGCCCCCTTCGAGGAGGCCGCAGACGCATTTGGCCACGCGGAACCCCTTGGCCATCACGTCCACGATGAGGGTGTTGGCCGGGTCGTTCCGCCCGTAGCGCGAGAGCATGCCGAGGATGAAATTGAGGTAGAGCTCGATCGTCGACATGTAGGGGCTGTAGCGCGAGGCGAGGCTCCCTTCCTTGTAGGCGAGGCGCTCGTTCGTGAAGTATTTGTCGAGGGAGACCGAGGCGAGGAAGGAAAGGTATTCGTCCTTCTTCACGAGCTCTTCTTGGGGGATGTCGTGATGGGTCGAAAGGTAAAAGGCGTGCTCGTTAGCAAGATATAGGGCGAGCTGCAGGTCGTTGATCCCAAGGGAAGCGAGGCTGCCTTCCGGGCCTTGCATGGCCTTGGCCCCATCGAGGCAGGCGACATAGGCCTCGTAGAGAAAATGGCCATCGAGGGTGGAGGGGACCCCCAAAGAGGAGAGGAGGGAAAGGAACTGTTCTTCGCGGACCATGGCCTTAGCATACTCCTTTCTCGCGCCGGAGTCCCAGAAGATAGTCTTCGTAGGGGACGAGGCCAAGTTCGTAGATCGCTTCCGGGGATAGCAGACGATAGAGTTCCTTCAAAGGCGGGTAGGACAAGCCCTTGCCGGTCCCGAAGGACGCGGGGCCCCAAGAGGCGCTGAGGTTCGGGATGTCGCGGAGGAGGGAAGCAAAATAGGGGCCCATCTCCTTTTGAAAGCCGAGATAGACGACGTTCTTGTCCTTGAAAAAGGAGGCGGGGACCTTCTTCTTGGGGCGGCGGGGCAAGGTGGCAAGCCCTTGAAGGACCGGGTCTTTCGGGGCAGGGGGCAGCAAGGCGAACAAAAGCTTGATGGCCCCAATGGAGGCGGGCAACACCTCGCGGGTCATTTGATAGGCCTCCTTGCTCAGGCGTGGAAGGAAAAGGCGCGTGAGGGAAGCGACGTCGAGGCGGCAGAAAGAGGAGTCCGGGAAAGCGCGGACGTAATCCTCGAGGGCGGGCAGGTTTTTGGGGGCGACGAGGATCGAGCCCTCGAGCAAGCCGTAACGTTCCATATCCCTATCATTATCGATTCTTGCGCGCGCGAATTCAAACGTTAACGCGTTCTTCTCCCGCCTCCGGCGTTTCCAATCCGGTTCCCCAAATCGGGAAAAACATAGAATTCTTTGAAAAAACCGAATTGGGCATTGGATGTCTTGCGGGCGTCGCAAGCGAGGAAACCGGGTAGCTCGCGAGCCTTGCAAAGGCGAAGCGTTTCGCCATCAAGGAAAAAGGGCGCGAGGGAATCCTGCATTTTGGCCGCGACAGCCTTTCCAGCGCGGAAAGGAGGGCACGAGAAGCCCGTCCCTTTCTGGCGATAAACGACGCTTTCCAGAAGATCCTCGTCGTGGACCGGCCCTTCGAGAAACGGATGGACGAACACGGATTCCCCGTCAGGGGCGTCGCGGAATTCGTCCTGAAATGCCTCAAGAAATAGTTATCGTTTCCCTTCGTTTGAATAGCGGCGAGAAAGAGGCGAAACTAAACGAAAGAGAACGCCTCATCTGGGAACGCTCACCATCGGGGACAAGGATGGGCCGATTTCGAGGATCTCGTCCCCTTTCGTGTCGACGCAATCGTAAAGGAAAGGGGTTTGCAGGATGAACCCAGGGCAGGGTTGAGGGTACCGCTTCGCCTCGGCCAAATAGGATTCCTTGGCGGCAAGATCCTCCCGAATGAGCAAAAAATACGTGGATAAGGACGGGTCCAGGAATCGATGATTGTTATCGGCTTTCACCTGGAAGTCATAGCGGTCGGTCTTGAGGTATGGATAGCTGAAGCTCCATCGCACGAGCCTTCCGTTCTCGTCTTCCATCCGATTGGTGACATCCGCGCCGACCCATCGCCCCTCGGCCTCGAGATAGCCATCGCCGACGGAGCGGTCGTCGAAAGTCGAATAATAGAAAAGGCCCATGTCCTCGGAATACCCGGTGAATCTGAGATTCTCGACTTCCGGGATCTTTCCCGAGACATCGAGGAGGCAGGAAGGGTCGCGAAGGTCTTTGAGGAAGGTTTTCTCCCCTTCTTCCACGAGATACCGGGTCGCCATCGAATCCCCGGTCACGAAGCCGTTGCCGGGCTCCCCCTTATAATGAAGGTTCAAGAAGCGGTAGCGATCCTTCTCGTAAGGGCCGAGATCCTCGAGTTCCAGGGTTTCCTCAGAAAAGCAATACCACCGCGGGTCATCGGTGCCCGCGAAGAAATAGCGCTTCGGCGAGGAGGGATCCAATTCCACGAAGCCGATCAAGCTTCTTTTCCTGACGATGGTTCGTTCCCCGAGATCCCCTCCTTCCCCGAACGGGCGATAGGCGAGGTAAGTCGTCGAGTCTTGGTCGAAAAGCTCGTATTCGCCGCGATCTGAAACATGGACGACGGAATTCAGCCTTCCCACCGCATAAGCCACTCCGTCTCGGACGATCCCTTCCGTGCGCGGCCCTCCCGCGGGCCCCCAGAAACACATTCGGTCTCTCGCCCCAGGAACGCGGTCGGAACCGATGTCATCCGGGTCCCCGACCACTTTCCTCGGTTCCGTCGTCCTCCCCGTCAAGCAATCATAGGAAAAGAAAACAAGGCCGGATCCCTCTTCCGGGGCGAAATAGCATTCCACGCGATTCTCGCTCACGCGGGTGGAGACGATGCGTTTGCGATTTTTCTCGGATCCGATGTCGATTTCCTCCCCGTCGATGTAGATGGCGGTCACGAGAGGCTCGATCTCGGTCCCGTCGGACAGGAAGCGCCGGATGCCATCGTAGAAAACGTAGCCGTCTTCCTTTCCCTCGGGGATTTTCGGGATTTCGGCATTTGGCTTGCACTGGGAGAGCAAAAGGGCGAGAGAGGCGAAAACGATCATCTTGTTCATGGGTTCAGCTCCAGATTCGAGTCCGCGAAGCGCCCGCAAACGCATCGGCGTTTCGTGCCGATGTATTCGTGCGGCTCGGACTTCGAGTAGCCGCAATGGCAGGAAGAGACGTGGCAAGCGGCATTCACGTTTCGCCACGCCGAGAGGACGTGCTCGCCATAGAGGATGCGCTCGCAGCGGCGGCAGCGGCCGAGGTGGGTCGTCTCCGTGACGTTGAAATCGTAATCGTGGCTCTTCCGTTCGGAATATCCGCAACCGCAGGAGAAATGGTCGCCGGAAGCGTCGCCGTGATCGAAGGCGAGGGAATGGTTGCGGCGCTGCGCCTTCGCCCCGCAGGAACAGGAAAGGAAATGGAAGTAGCGATCCGTCCCGGTCTCGAAATCATGCGAATGGCGAGACCCGGGATCCTCGGCGAGGAGGGAGAGGACGGCCTCCTTCACAAGCCCGATTTTCGGCTCCAAGTTATGCAGGACCCAAGGAAAGCCGAATCTCGCCGGTTCAGCGTCGATCGGAAAACTGTCGAAATACAGATTTACGGCATCGAATCCGAAAGAAAAGTTCTGATCGTCTCCGCTTTCGCCCTTTTGAGAAGGCTCATCAACCAAAACATCGGAAGAGATGGAGCCTCCCAAAAATTCGCTGTGGAAATCCGGGAAAATAGCGTCGAGAAGGGTGCCGACATCCCCGACGAATTCGCTCGTATCCGCGTCTCCCACGAAAGATTGGAGAAAGGACGCGATGCTCGATGGCTGGACGTGAAAGGCTTGGGCGGGGCCGACGAGGGCGGCCAGCAGGAAAGAGCCGAAATTGCCCACCATATTGATCGCTTCTTGCAAAGATATCGAAGAATCAATCTTCCTCAAAATCTCAAGCAATTCTCCCGCCCAAAGGGATTCGGCTGCCAAGGAATCGGCGAAAAATCCGAAGCTCTGGGTACAAGAAATCGCTGCCGCGTTGATATTGGCGTAAACAGGCAATTCCGTCCATCGCCGGAAATAGCCATAGGAATTCCGGCGATCGAGAAGCGGCCCGTAGGCGTCTGGGCAAAAGGAATCCGAGGTGAGATACTTCTTCCCGAACGGGACCATCGCGTCGCCCCAAGTCGATCCCCAGTAAGGGGTCCCGATGCTGATGAGGTTCCGAACAACTCTTGGGTGATCGAGAGCGTAAAGCAAATTCACGAGCCCGCCTCTCGAATGGCCGACGAGATTCACTTGCGGGGTCCCACCGAGGACTTCGGAAAGGTTCGCGAGAACGGTGTCGAGAGCAATCTCGAAAGGAGCGTAAACCTCTTCGTTGGTGAAGGGTTCGAGAGCGTCGTTGAACCCGTTGTAAATCAATACGATATGTTTGCCAATATCGATGATCCCGGCGGCGTCATCGTCTGGATATTCCCGCACCAGATAATTGCCCGATGAATCGAATTCAACGGGGAATAGCGATGTGGTGCCTTGCTTGTTATCTTTGCTTCTTTTGTTCAAGATAAAGACGTTGTCCCTCGAAAGCGAAAACGGGAGATAATCATTGTTGGCAACAAACCCCGTTTCCGAATCTTTCGAAAGCCAATCTTTATAGGTCCCTCCCATACCGTGAGTGAACACGGTAACTTGGGCTCCATCGAGGATGTTTGCCGAATTTGCTAACGAATCATGCAAGGCGGCATATGGCAAAACCTCCTCTTCGATATCGATTTTCGTCGAAACAAAAACGCTCGGAAGGCACGAAGCAACGGTCATCAACAGCGAAAACAGCATATTTAACCCCTTTTTGTTTTATTCTAACAAACAGCAAAGCGTCGTCAATGACCGTCTTTCGCAGTGTAGTTATCCGCAAATTTGTTTCTAGGCAATTATCCGGTAATTCGTTTCCACC
>JAEDJP010000088.1 GCA_016296285.1 Bacilli bacterium | reverse complement strand
CAAAGGACCTTCGCCTCGTCGTGGACGAGGTCGACCGCCTCATCGACAAGCACGTCCGTTCCCGCGACACGTGGAACGAGGCTAGGGCGGTCGCCCGGAACAAGGCCAGCGCCTCCATCTCCCTCATCGCCGAGACGCTGCCGAAAAAGGAAGCCAAGAAAGCCCAAACCACCCTTCGGTACCTTTCCACCCTCGAGGCCCGTTCCGTGAAGGCGGCTCTCCGCGCGGAGACCCTCCCCGAGGCGAGCGTCCTCTCCCTCAACCAGGCGGTCCTCCGCTCCATCAAGGACATCCAGAGGGCCTTGCTCGTCCTAGAGCAATACGACACCCGCATCTACCTCGGCGACTATTTGCTCCGCCACAACGCAAGCGTCCTCGAATGCGCGGACGCCCTCATCGATTACCAGGGCTGGACCTATTCCCTCCTTGGCAAGGAGAAGAAGTTCGTGGACGCGGTCTCCCGAGGCATCGCCTTGCTCGAGAAATACCTGAAGCAGGATTTAAGCGAGGAGGAGCGCAAGGCCGCGAACCTGCGCCTCGCCCGCGCCTACCGCCACCTCGGAAGCGACGTCACCTTGGCCAAGAAGGACCCGGAAGCCGCGATCAAGAGCAACGAGAAGGGCAAGGCCATCGTCCTCGAGGCCTTCACCAAGAAGGAGCTCTCTTCCGGCAAGGTGCAGGAAATGCTCGTCGGACTCGATTACGGCATCGCCAACGCGAGGCTCTTCGCCCTTCAGCAGAAATCCTTCAAGGAGCACCCCGAGAACCTCTTGCTCGAAGCCGCCGCCGGCTACGAGGAGGCCAAGCGCCTGTCTCAGATCGCCTCGACCTTCCCGAACCCCCACCGCTACGTCAAGTGCATCCTCCTCCAGAACGAATTCCTGAAGGCCCTCGAGCCCGGGATGGAGAAGGAAGCCGTGAAAAAGGTCCTGCCAACCCTCGAGAAATCCTTCGGCAAGGGCGAGAACCTCCCCCTTCGCGTCGCCAAGGCCTTCGACGCGAACACCGCCCTCGCGGACAAGGTGTTCGGCACCGCCATCTACGCCGACGAGATGATGGAAATCTACATCAACCAGGAAATCGCGGAACTCTTCCGCCGCATCTCCGACATCGCGGACTCGCGATAGAAAGGAACCCATGGACCAAGACATCGTCATCCAAACCGATCACCTCTCCAAGGCGTTCGGCCACAAGCTTGCCCTCAAGGACCTTTGCCTCACCTTGCGCAAAGGCGACATCTACGGCTTCATCGGCAAAAACGGGTCGGGCAAAACCACCGCGATGAAACTCATCCTCGGCCTCCTCGAGCCGACTTCCGGCAGCATCCGCCTCTTTGGGGGCGACGACCTCCTCGCGAGCCGGGCCAAGATCGGGAGCCTCATCGAATCCCCGGGCCTTTTCAAGAACTGCACCGGCAAGGAGAACATGAGGCGCTTCGCCTTGCTTTTCGGGGGCGACGACAAGGAAATCGACGACCTCCTCGATTTCGTGGGACTTAGCGAGGCCCGCGACAAGAAGGTCCGCGCCTATAGCCTCGGCATGAAGCAGCGCCTCGGCGTCGCGGTCGCTCTCTTAGGCAACCCCGAGGTCCTCGTCCTCGACGAGCCGATGAACGGGGTCGACCCCGCGGGCATCAAGGACCTGCGCGACCTCTTCGTCAAGATCTCCCGCGAGAAGGGGGTCTCCCTCCTCGTCTCGTCCCACAACCTCGACGAGCTCGCGAAGATGGCCACGGTCTATGGCATCCTCGTGGACGGGGCCCTCGTCGCCGAGGAGAGGAAGGAAGACATCCTGGGTCGCTGCGGCAAGGCCGTGAGCCTCGTTTCCGAGACCCCGGGCAAGGCCCTCGAAGCCCTCGCCCCCATGGGCAGGGCGTCCCTCGAGGGGAACGAGATCCGCCTCGAGACGAGCCATTCCTCCGGGGAAGTCGCCGAAGCCCTCGTGAAAGAGGGCATCCCCTTCTCCTCCATTCGCGAGGAGACCATCGGCTTCGAGGATTTCTTCATCGAAAGGATGGGCCGTTAACATGAAAAAGCTCCTGCGCTTCCATTTCCATAACCTGTTCCGTTCCTCCTCTTTCTACGCGATCCTCGGGATCATGGTCCTCGGCCCCTTGCTCATCGGCCTCCTCACGGACCTTTCGATCGCCGTTTCCACCCAACCCGACGCGACCCCCTACCTCCTTTCCGGGGAAGACGTCTACAACATGTTCAAGCTCTACGCGACCTACCCCATCCTCGCCTTCATCGAGCTCGCTCTCGTCGCGAACGAGGATTTCTCGAGCGACGTCGCCAAGACGGTGCTCGGCCGGGGGTACCGCAAATCCGATTTCTTTTTCTCCAAGTGGATCGTCGCGTTTAGCTCTTATCTAACCATCATGCTCCTCGCGCGCCTCGTCCCGACCCTCCTCCTTTCCCTCGGCGGCGGTCTTGCTTACGATCCCGGCGAATTCTTCTACGGCATGGCCTGGGATTTCGCGGGCGACGTCGTAAACGGCGCCTTCGCCCTCTTCTTCGCCTTCCTCGCGCGGAAATCCGCGTCCTCGATCATCCTCGCGATCGCCTGCCCCATCGGGCTTTTGATCCCCGCCGAGCTCTTCGAACTCACGATCCGGCTCCTCACCATAGGCCGCGACCTCCCGTTTTACCCGGTTGATTTCTTGCCGCTCTCGTGGACGAGTTTCAACCCCGGGTTCGTGAGCATCCTCCAATACGTCTGCGCCGGGGTCTCGATCGCCTTCTCGCTTGCCTTCTCCCTCGTTATCGGCTGGCTCTGCGCCCGCAAGAGGGACCTCAAATAGAAGAAGAACCTTATCGACTTGCCCGCGGCTTCGCGGGCTTTTTCGTTTCCGGATATCAAAAGATATCGATTTATCGGTATCGTTGTATCGATTTCCATTGATTGTTTTTCCGCTCGCCCGTACAATGCGGGTGTATGTCCGTTTCGCATAGGCGGCCGGGAAAGGAGAAGCATCATGAAGACGTATTCGATGAATCAGCTCGAACGCTATCCCATCTATCTCAAGTATTTCAAGGAACTCCGGGACGAAGGGGTCGAGGTCGTCTCGAGCCCCCGCATCGCCGCGAAGCTCGGCTATAGCGAGGAGCAGGTGCGCAAGGACTTGCAGAACGTGTCCCTCGAGCCCGGGAGGCCCAAGAAGGGCCGCTCGGTCGCCCAGCTCATCGAGGACCTCGAGACGTTCCTCGGGTACCGCGAGCAAACGGTCGCGGTCGTCCTCGGCGTCGGCCACCTCGGGAGCGCCCTCCTCAATTTCCCGGCCTTCTCGGAGATGGGCCTATCCCTCCAGGCCGGCTTCGACACCGACCCCGCGAAGATCGGCACGAACGTCGGGGGCAAGCCCGTCTATCCCATGAGCCGCCTTGGCGAAGTCATGCAGGAAATCGGGGCCTCGATCGCCATCCTGACCGTCCCGAGCGCCCTTGCCCAGGAAGCGGCGGTCCTCGCGACCCTCGGCGGGGCCAAAGCCATCTGGAACTTCGCCCCCGCGCAGCTCGAGATGCCCGAGGGCATCATCGTCGAGAACGTGAACCTCGCCTCGTCCCTCGCGGTTCTGACCCATCGCATGAGCCTTGCGAAGGACAAGGGGAACCGTTAATCGATATTTCGGTAAAAAAGGGGTTTCCTTCCTAGGGAACCTCCATTACAATAAATTCAACGAAATCCGGTTCGCCGGAGAAAGGAAACACATGAAAATCCGTTCCGAAGTGGAAACGGACGTTCGCGCCATTTGCGCGTCCGTCAAACACGAGCCATCCCCTTTGATGATCGTCCTTTCGACCATCCAGAAGAAGTATGGCTATATCCCCCTCGAAGTGCAGGAAGTCGTGTCGCAGGAGATGGGCATCCCCGTCGCCGAGATCTACGGCGTCGTCACGTTCTACGGGTTCTTTTCGCTGAACCCGAAAGGCAAATACGTGATCGGCATCTGCCTTGGCACCGCTTGCTACGTCAAGCAATCGCAGCTCGTCCTCGACAAATTCCAGAGCCTGCTCGGCATCAAGCCGGGCGAGACCACGGAAGACGGGCTTTTCACGATCGACGCGGTCCGCTGCCTCGGCGCCTGCGCCCTGAGCCCGGCCATCTCGATCAACGGGAACGTCTATCCCAAGGTCAAGCCCTCCGACGTCGCGCGAATCATCGACGACTACCGGAAGAAGGAGCAAGCGTAAATGGAACCCATCAAGAACACCGCGACCCTCGAGAAAGAGATCTGCCGCTGCACCGCGGCCCTTAATGCCAAGGTGGACGGCACGAGCGGCAAGCGCGCCGTCGTCGTCTGCGGGGGCACCGGCTGCCTCGCCACCCATAGCACCGCCATCCAGGCCGAATTCGCCCGCTTGATCGAGGCCAACCACCTCGGCGACAAGGTGACCCTCAACAAGGTCGGCTGCTTCGGCTTCTGCAGCCAAGGGCCGTTCGTCAAGATCTTCCCCGAGAACACCCTCTACCGCGCGGTCAAGGTCTCCGACGTCGCCCGCATCGTCGAGGAAGACCTCATCGGGGGCAAGATCGTCGAGGACCTCCTCTACGTCGACCCCGTGACCGGCGAGAAGATCGCCCGCCAAGACGACATCGAGTTCTACAAGAAGCAAGTGAAGGTCGTCCTCCACGGCGTTTCCCTCATCGACCCGACCGAGCTCGAGGAAAGCCTCGGCTGCGACGGGTTCAAGGCCCTCAAGAAGGCCATCACGACGATGACCCCGCAAGAAGTCATCGACGAGATCACGAAATCCGGGCTCCGCGGCCGCGGGGGCGGCGGCTTCCCCACCGGGCGCAAATGGCAATTCGCCGCGAACGTCCAAAGCGACCAGAAATACATCGTCTGCAACGGCGACGAGGGCGACCCCGGCGCGTTCATGGACTGCTCGATCCTCGAAGGCAACCCCTACGAAGTCATCGAGGGCATGATGATCGCCGGCTACGCGTTCGGCGCGAGCGAAGGCTATTTCTACATCCGCGCGGAATACCCGACCGCCGTCGAGCGCATCCAGATCGCCATCAAGAACCTCGAGGAGGTCGGCCTCCTCGGGGACAACATCCTCGGCACGGATTTCCGCTTCCGCGTCCATCTCCGCCTCGGGGCTGGCGCTTTCGTCTGCGGCGAGGAAACCGCCCTCCTCAATTCCATCGAGGGCAAGCGCGGCATGCCTCGTCCCCGCCCCCCGTTCCCCGCGATCAAGGGCCTTTGGGGCAAGCCGACCTGCGTCAACAACGTCGAGACCCTCGCGACCGTCCCCTGGATCATCCGCGAAGGATGGGAGAAATTCGCCTCCATGGGCACCGAGGGGTCCAAGGGCACCAAGGTGTTCGCCCTCGGGGGCAAGGTCAACAACGTCGGCCTCGTCGAGGTCCCGATGGGCACGACCCTGCGCACCCTCATCTACGA
>JAEDJP010000087.1 GCA_016296285.1 Bacilli bacterium | reverse complement strand
AAAATGTAGTGGTCCAGCGTTTCGTACGTGAACCCGATTTTGTCCTCGTCCGAGAGTCCGCAAAGGCCATCGCTCGGGGTCTTTTCGACCAAAATAAGGGGGACGTTAGTGCATTTTCCGATTTGGCGGACCTCGGAAACAAGCAAATGGGAAAGGGGCGAGAAGTCACCCGCGGCGTCCCCGAATTTCGTGGAATAGCCGATGTAATCCTCGCTGCGATTGCAAGTGTTGACGACGCGCCCTCCCTTCGGAAGAGATTGGGCCACCGCATAAAGCGTGGCCATGCGAAGACGAGGGGGCAAATTGATCAAGGCGTCCTTGCTCAATCTTTCCTTCCCTCCAAGGGCGGAGACCATCCCCTCATAACCTTGCTCGATGTTGATCTCGATGGCTTTGAGTCCGAGGGCCTTAACCAAGGCGCGGGAATCCTCGATATCGGGTTGTTCCCCATTCGGCATCAGAACCCCCAAGACCCGCTCGGGACCAAGAGCCTCAAGGCAAAGGGCGGCGCAAATGGATGAGTCCTTGCCGCCGGATATGCCGAGGACGGCGGTGCACTCCGGCCCGTTTTCTTGGAAGTAGGCACGGATCCATTCGACTAGACGACGTTTGGTTTCCTGTGGGTTCTTTAGCATGGCGGTTCCTCGGATTTAGTTTAACCGGAATCCATGATTTGACAACGCGGTTTTTGAACTCGCAAGCAAGAAAAAAGACCAACGTTTTGCGCTGGTCTTTGGAGTTGTTAGGCGATTTCGCGGGCTTTTGCGTGGAACGCGATGCCGGTGGAATCCGGCCCGCAGTGGGCACCGGCCGTCGGGTTGATGGGGACGACGCGGATGTCATAGCCTTCGCCGAAGCGGGCGACGAAAGCATCGATAACTTTCTGAGCGAGGCCATCGCAATCGGTCGAGGCAACCAGAACGGGGTAGTTCTTCATGTCATCCTGAAGGGCTTCGACGTAATCCAGGAGTTTCTCAATCGAATTCTTGCGGCCTTTGGCTTTGCCGATGGATCCCATCTTGCCTTCGGTGTTGATGTTGATGATCGGCTTGAGGCCAAGGAGATTACCCATCGTGGCGGTGATGCCGGAGACGCGGCCAGAGCGGGCGAAGAATTTGAGGTCATCCGCAAAGAAATAGACGGCGAAGTGCTGTTCTTCTTTTGCGCACCAATCGACGATTTCCTCGGCGGTCGCCCCGTTCTTGTAGAGCTTGCCGATCTCCAGAATCATGAGGAGGGCGGGAATCGTGATGAGCTTGGTGTCGATTCCGTAGAATTTGCGTTCCGGGTAGCGTTCCTTCAATTCATCGAGGGCAAGACGCATCGCATTGAAGGTAGACGTCATCGCGGAAGAGAAATGCGGATAGAGAATGTCATCACCCGCGGCGAAAACCGGCTCGAAATAGTTGATATAGTCGGTCGGGGAAAGCGCGCAGGTCGAGGCGAGCTTGCCGCTCCTCAAACGCTCATAGAAGGAATGGGGCTCAAACGTCTCCCAATCCTCGTACGGGCGGATGACTTTGCCATCCTCGACATAGGGCATGGAGATGAGGTGGAACCCATACTCCTTGGCGATCGCGGGGGTTACGTCGCAATCGGTATCGACAAATATTTTCAGCATAGTGCTACTCCTTTTTCTCCAATTCATCGAGGCGAGCCTGGATCAATTCCTGAGCCGCATCCGCGAGTTCCACCGTCGTCATCTCCGCGACTTTTTCCTTCGGGAACGTCTCGAGGAAATCAAGCCGCACGTGAGTGATGCGACGGAAGATATTGGAGTGAACGTTCTGGGTGCCGGTCACGCAGGCCACGACGACGGGCACCTGCGCTTTCTGGGCGATTTTGAAGGAACCGGCATGGAAAGGCGACATCTTGCCGTCCTTGTTTCTCGTTCCTTCCGGAGCGATATAGATGGAGCAGTAGTCTTCTTTCAGGAAACGCACGGCCTTGAGAATGGCGCGTAGCCCTTCCTTCGGGTTCGAGCGATCGATGGGGATGAAACCCGTGTAGTGGGAGCATTTCCCGGCGATCGGGAATTTCTCAGCCTCTTTTTTGAGGATGGGGATGACATGGAACCGTCCAAGATGGGCAAGGACGATGAGGAAGTCGAACATCGAGGTGTGGTTGCTCACGAAGAGGAACCGCGAATCCGTCGGCACCTTCTCTACCCCCGTGATGTCGGATTTGATCCAGAAAAACCCGAACAGCCATTGAATGATTTGGCAAATCATCCAATAGGCGAAGCGATTCGGCTTTTGGATGTCCTTCTTTAACGAGTGGGTCATGCAGAACAGGAAGAAGGTGACGACAATCAAAACGAAGGCCCCGAGGCCATAGCCAAGGGACATCGGGATGTTCAAAAAAGCATAGGCCCAATGCATGGTAGCAAGAGGCGTCAAAAAGTAGGTCAGCAATGATGCGACCACCCCTAATGCAAGCGAGATAAGAGAAATAATCATGTCCGTAATCGAGGGCGATTCGGTCCTCAGAACGGCATTATTATATCTCAGGGACCTTCTTTTTGAACAAACAATGAACGCAATGTCGAACTTTACTTAAGTAAAAAACTTGACATCTCCTTATTATTTCGTTAATTTTTTAAAACGAAAGGACCTAGTATGCAAAACTATATTCTATCCGCTACTTCCACCGCCGACCTTTCGAAAGAGCATTTCGAGTCCCGCGGCATCCCTTATCTTTGCTTTCACTTCACGATGGATGGCGTCGAGCACATCGACGACCTCGGCCAATCGATGTCCTTCGATGAGTTCTATCGCCAGATGGAAAAAGGCGTCATCACCAAGACGAGCCAGCCTTCCACCGGCCAATACCTCGAATACTTCACCCCGTTCCTCGAGCAAGGGAAAGACATTCTTCACGTTTCTTTGTCGAGCGGGCTCTCCGGCGAATTCAACAACGCTTCTCTCGCCGCGAGGACCCTCATGGAAAAATACCCCGAGCGCAAGATCATCGTGATCGATTCCCTCGGCGCCTCAAGCGGCTATGGTCTCTTTGTGGACAAGCTCGCGGATCTTCGCGACGAGGGCATGGGCATGCAAGAGCTCGCAGATTGGGCGGAAGAGCACAAGCTCAACGTCCATCACTGGTTCTTCTCCACCGACCTCAAGTATTACGTTCGCGGGGGCAGGATTTCCCGCGTCAGCGGATTCCTCGGGGGCATGCTTCACATTTGCCCGCTTCTGAACATGAACGACGAAGGCAAACTCATCCCACGGGAAAAATGCCGTCCGGAACGCAAGGCCATCCTCCGCATCGTCGAGAAGATGAAGCAACACGCGGAAGGCGGGCTTGATTACAACGGGAAGGTCTACATCTCCATGTCCGCTTGTCCTGAACTCGCGGAACCCGTCGCGAAACTCGTCGAAGAGGCGTTCCCCAAGATGCAAGGGAAGGTCCTCATCAATTCCATCGGCACGACGATTGGATCGCACACGGGCCCCGGAACCGTCGCCCTCTTCTTCTTCGGCGACAAGCGCGGCCGTTGACGTTTATAACCACAGTTCGGATCTTTTCCGGGCTGTTTTTCTTTTGCGCGCGCCTATAATCTTACTTGTATGTTGAAGCGCCTCCAAATCCAAAACCTCGCCATCCTCGAGAACGTCGACGTCGCCTTTTCCGATGGCTTCACCGTCTTGAGCGGGGAAACCGGGGCAGGGAAGAGTCTCATCATCGATTCCCTTTCCTTATTGCTTGGCACGCGCGCCTATAGCGAATGGATACGCGCGGGCGAGGAGAAAGCCCTCGTGCGCGGGGATTTCGAGATAACCTCCCCGAAGACGAAGGCCCAGCTTGCGAAGGCAGGGGTTTCCCTTGAGAACGGCAGCCTCGTCATCGAGAGGATCCTGACCCGGGGCAAAAGCGTCGTGAAGATCAACGGCGTTTCTTCTTCCCTCGCGGAATTGACCCGGATCGCGCCTTATCTTGCGGACATCCATTCCCAATTCGATTTCGGGAAGATCCTCGATCCCGAGAATTACCTTTCCATGATCGACCTCATCGCCCCGACGAGGACCGAGACCCTCAAAAACGCCTATCAAGCGGCGTTACGGGAATTTTTCGAGGCGAAAAAGCAATGGGAATCCTTGCTGGAACGCAAAAAGAAAATCGAGGAAGACCGCGATTTCTATGCCTTCCAATACCAGGAACTCAAAGCCGCGAACCTTCAAGACGGGGAAGAGCAATCCATCGAGGAAGAGCTTTCCCTCTTAAAGAACTACGACAAAATCTATGGTCTCGCCGAAGAAGCAAGAGAATCCATCCAAAGCGATTTCCTCGACCGTCTTTACGAACTCGACAAAGCCCTTGAGAAACTCGCGCGTTTCCAAAAGGATTTCGAGGATTCACAAGCGAAGATCGACGAACGGTACTACGAACTCGAGGACCTCTTCTCGACCATCAAAAAGAAAATCGGGAGCATCGATTACGATCCCTCGCGACTCGACGAGCTCGAGCAAAGGGAAAGCGACCTCGCTTCTTTGAAACGGAAATACAAGAAATCGATCCCGGAACTCATCGCCTATCGCGATTCCCTCGCGGAGAGCCTTGGGGAGAACGCGAGCCTCGACGACAATCTAAAGGATGCGGAAAGCGCGATGCAATCCGCCTTGGCAAAAGCCCTTGAAAAGGGCAAGGAACTTTCCTTGTATCGCAGGGAACTCGCGAGGTCCATCGAGAAGGAAATCACCCACCATCTGAAAGACTTGCTCCTCGACTGCGGGTTCGAAGTCCGTTTCTTCACGAACCTCGATTCCCTCCAAGAAAGCGATCTCAAAGAAGATGGCCTCGATGCCGTGGACTTCTTTATCGAGCCGAACCCCGGGGAAGGGATGAAGAGCCTTTCCCGCATCGCTTCGGGTGGCGAGGCAAGCCGCATCATGCTCGCCTTCAAAGCCCTCTTCCTCAAGGCAAGCGGGGTGTCGACGATTATCCTCGACGAAATCGACACGGGCATCTCGGGAGAAGCCGCGAGCAAAGTCGCGGACAAGATCGCGGAAATCTCCCTCTCGACCCAAGTCATCGCGATCACCCACACGCCCCAAGTCGCGGCGCGAGGGGATCATCACCTTCTCATCGAGAAGTCCGTCTCGGGAGGAAGGACCTTCGCAAGCGTCAAAGAACTCGGATACGAGGAAAAGATCAAAGTCATCGCGACCCTCATCTCGGGTAAAAACCCCACTCCAAAACAACTCGACGCGGCAAGGGATATGGTGCTTTCTTCGCGATAAACCGCGCAAAAGCGAAACATAGAGTCAAAAAAAACCGGGAACGCTTTTCTTAACGTTCCCGGTCTTTTTTTAATCGACGGAAGAATCTTCGTAACGGATTTTCGATGCGTCATCCACGTGGAAGCAGATCTTGACCGCGGGTTGGTAATACGCGTTCCAGG
>JAEDJP010000086.1 GCA_016296285.1 Bacilli bacterium | reverse complement strand
TCCCCGACTATCGGGGAGTTTTCACTCGCTCGATGCTTTGCATCGGCTCAGACAAAAAGGCGAGCGGGATGGCCGCTCGCCTCAATCCGTTGAAGTTATTCGCCCTTCTTGTCGTCGGTCGAGACTTCAGCCTCGCCTTTTTCCTCGGCGGCAGGTTCTTCTGCCTTCGGGGTTTCGGGGGCCTTATCGACGATCTCGACTTCTTTCGGTTCGTCCTTGTCGCCTGGGAGATAGCCGTTCTTGCAAAGGAATTCGATTTCCTCCGCGGTGATTGTCTCTTTCGCGAGCAAGCGTTCCGCGACCAAAATCACCTGGTCTTTGTGCTCCGTGAGAACCGCGCGAGCGTTCTCGTGGGCTTTTTCGATGATCTCGCGAACCGCCTTGTCGATTTCAAAGGCGATTTGCGTCGAGAAATTCCGTTGGGTGTTCGTGTAATCACGGCCAAGGAAGACGGAGCCCGTGTCCTTCTCGTATTGGATGGGGCCGAGATCGCTCATGCCGAATTCGGTGACCATGAGACGGGCAAGGCGCGTCGCCTGCTCGATGTCATTCGAGGCACCCGTGGACACGTCTTGGAAGAAAATCTCTTCCGAAGTACGTCCGCCCAAGAGGCCGGTGATGCGGGCGATGAGCTCGTTTTTGGTCATGAGGAAACGGTCGTCTTCCGGGGTCATGAGGACGTGGCCGCCCGTGTTGCCGCGGGGGACAATCGTGATCTTCTGGACCTTGTCGGAATAAGGCAGGTTGAGGCCGATGACCGCGTGGCCCGCTTCGTGATAAGCGACTTGGCGACGCTCTTTCTCGGACATGCCGCGCGAGGATTTCGCCGGGCCGGAAATGCGCCGGTCGATGGCTTCGTCGATTTCCGCGAGGCCAATCGAGTTCTTGTTCTTGCGGACCGCGAGGATCGCCGCGTCGTTGAGAACGCTATCGATATCCGCGCCGGAGAACCCGACGGTTCTCTTCGCCAGGGCGGCAAAATCGACGTTCGGGTCGATGTTCTTGTTGCGAGCGTGGACTTTGAAAATCGCTTCGCGGCCTTCTTTGTCGGGCAAGGAAACCGTGATGGTGCGGTCGAAACGACCCGCGCGGCGAAGAGCCGGGTCGAGGACGTCGTCGCGGTTCGTCGCGGCGATGACGAGGATGCCGGAATTGGCTTCGAAGCCATCCATCTCGACGAGCAACTGGTTGAGGGTCTGCTCGCGTTCGTCGTTGCCGCCGCCAAGACCAGCGCCACGCTGGCGGCCGACCGCGTCGATTTCGTCAATGAAAATCAAGCATGGGGCGGTGGCTTTCGCCTGTTTAAAGAGGTCGCGGACACGCCCTGCACCCACGCCTACGTACATTTCGACAAAGTCGGAGCCGGAAATGCTGTAGAAGGGGGCGCCGGCTTCCCCGGCCACGGCCTTCGCAAGCAAGGTCTTACCGGTGCCGGGCGGGCCGATCAAGAGGACACCCTTGGGCAAACGGGCGCCGAGCTTCGTGTATTTCTTCGGGTCTTTGAGGTATTCGACGAGCTCGACCATCTCGGCCTTTTCCTCGTCGCACCCCGCGACATCGGCGAACTTGACTTTCGTGTTGTCCGCGCGACGCGCCGGGGATTTGTTGAAGGACATGACCCCGCCTTGCCCCCCGCCGCTCATCGCGGAAGAAAGACGCGAGAACAGGAACACCATGAGGAGGATGGTGACACCGGTCGTGATGATCGTCGGACCCCACGTATCCCACCAAGAGACCTCAAAGGCATCGATCACGGAATAGCCGTACATCGACTTGTTCGCCGTATCGTAAGCCGCGCCTTGCTGGACGCGGAAGGCAAACAAGGAGGAATACGAAACGTGGCGCGCGGTCACGGTGACCGGGTTATTCGGGTTCGTGTAATCCTCGGCATTCACGTAGAAGTCGGAATTCCATTTTTCCGCCTCGACGCGAACGGAGAAGGAAACGAACCGATCCGAGGCGTTCTTGTAAGTGCCGCTCACGTTGACGCACTTGTAGCCTTCGGACACCGTGTAATTGACCACGGCGTGCCCTTGGGCTAAAACGTCTTCGTAACGGGTGTTCTTCGCCGAAATCTCGTAAAGGCCATCCCCGTCGTCGTCGTCCTCAAGCTCGACCTTGAGATACGTGTCGAGCTGGGATTCCGCCCAGGTGTCGGTTTGGTTCCAGAGGTTGCGCACCATGAGCCAAACGAACATGCCGACCGTGAGGCCAATCAAAAGGTAGGGGAGGATATAGGAGAATATGCTTCTTTTCTTGTTTCCGTCGTTCATCTTCAGTCCTTTCTCGAATTGTTCGTGCTAGAAGGCGCGTAGCGCGCCAGGAGACTCAATGTATAGGATGGGGAATTTTTGTCAATGATTGTGCTCATTCCACGTCGGGCAAATGAAGTTTAAGCACGGATGAGTGGTATTCCTGGAAATTCCTCGCGTAACGGGGGACGTAGATGATCTTGCCGTTCTTATCGAGGAAAACAGGCCAGACATAGCGGAGTTTCGTCGGCATTTTCCAAACGGAGAACGCGCGGAACACGTTTTGGAGGAAGCCATGGGTCACATAGCTATCCGAGGGGAGGGCGGTGCGGATCGTGAGGGGGTAATCCTCCGCGTGGATGCCGCGATCTTCCGCGCCCATCGAGAAATCGAGGTCAAATTGCTCGGTGTGGAGCTCACCAGGTTTCTCGAGGGTGTAGGTGAAGGGGAGGGTATCCCATTGCTTGCCGAGGAAAACGATGTCGTATTCCTTGATGAGATAGGCATTCCCGCCAAGGGGGAAGGCATCGTTGGTTTTGCGCGACAGCAAGAAGGCGCGGATTTCCTCGATGACCTTGGGGGTCAAGGCAATGTGTTCCGGGACGTGGGAGCAGAAATGGACCATCGTGGAGGCGAATTCGTCGCGGGGAAGGGCGATGAGGGCGCGAATCTCGAGTTCGCCGCCTTCGTCGATTTGCTGCCCAAGCTCTTTGGTCAAGGAGAATTCACCCTCTTTTTTGGCCCTCATTTCGTTAATCAACGCTTCCCGCTCAACGGCGCTGAGATGCGCGATGACGTTTTTCCTCAGGGTGCCGCGGGTGTGCTCGATCTCGAAAATCTCGCTTTGTTCCGAATAGGGGATGGCGTGTTCCCGGTCATAGGACACAAGGTCGTTGTGGGTCCAGGCCAAGAGGGGGCGCACGACGAGCATGCCTTCGACTTCCGAAACGGGGCTCAAGCCGTATTTGCCGTTTTTGATCTCGCCTTGTTTCTCGAGGAGATAAGCCTCGAGGACGTCATCGAGTTGATGGGCGACGAAAAGGGCTTCCGCGCCGCGCTTTTGGTAAACGGAACGGAAAAAGTCGTAACGGACGCGCCTGGCCCAGAAACTGAAATCGGCGCCTTCGGGGTAGCGCTCGCCTTCCGGGAGGGTCGCGCAATCGAGGTATTCAAACGGAAGGTCGCGAGCCTCGCAGTAGGCTTTCAACAGGGCATAGGTATCGCTCGCATCGCTGAAGACGTGATAGTTCACGCAGCAGACGACGGGTTTGACGCCCTCTTTTTGCATCATGTCGAGCAAAGCCATGGAATCGGGCCCATAGGTGACAGCCACGAGGTACACGGCTTTCGGATTGAATTTGTAATTAAGCATAGGTGTCGCTCCTTTCTTGGATGCGGTCTTCGAGAATGTCGTACAAGCTGGACGCGGTCGTTTTGTTCGCGTAAGGGGATATGCCAAGGACCTTGACGGTCAGGGTATGCCTGCCCAAGGTCAAGCGCAACTCATCCCCCGGTACGACTTCGGTCGAGGGCTTGGCGACCTTTCCGTTGCAAAGGACAAAAGATGCGTCGCAGAGCTCTTTGGCGACCTCGCGCCTTTTAATAAGGCGGGATACCTTCAGAAACTTGTCCATCCTCATAGGCAAATCATACCACACCGCTTTACAACGTGTGTGCGTGAGTAGCGTAAACTTTATGGGTGGCTTTCATCACCTTGTAGGCGATCGCGAGCCAATCCTTCTTTTTGAAGACGGAAAGGACGAGGCGCTTGCTCACGAACGAGACCTTGGTCGTCTCAAGATAGGGAACCAAGGCGTCGAAAAGTCGCGTCCCGATCCCCGAGATTTTGGAGAAGCAATCCTTCAAGGGGATGTCGAGGCGATTCGGGTATTCTTTGACATCGCCGAATTCCTCGAAATCCGAGAGGATGTCGAGTTTCTTTTTTTCGATGAGCAACGAGACTTCTTTCGGCAATTTCCCATAGATGTCCCGCACCTTTTTGGTAAATTGCATGACCGCGAACTCGTCTTTGGCGTCCTCGAGCTCTTGGTAAAGGGCAAGCTTGTCGCTTTCGTCGGCATAATCCCCGGGGATGTAGGCATCGATCCCGAAAACCGTGGATTCCTTGGGCGGAAGCAAAGGAACGCCCGTCTTCCGTTCGTCCACCGCCTCGTTGAGCAGTTTGAGATAAAGGTCAAGGCCCACGGAATCGATGAACCCGGCTTGCTCGGGGCCAAGCAAGTCACCCGCCCCGCGGATCATGAGGTCGCGCTGAGCAATCTTGTAACCGGAACCGAGCTCCGTGAATTCCTGGATGGCTTGGAGGCGCTTCTGGGCATCCTCGTTCATCTGCTTGCGTTCGCGATAAGTCAAATAGGCATAGGCGATGCGGTTGCCGCGCCCGACTCTGCCCTTGATTTGATAGAGTTGCGACAAACCAAACGTGTCCGCGTTTTCCACGATGACCATGTTCGCGTTCGGGACGTCGATTCCGTTTTCCACGATGGTGGTGCAGACAAGAACGTTGACCTGCCCCTCGTAAAAGCGTTCCATGACCTCTTCGACTTCTTCCTTGTCCATCTGGCCGTGGACTACCCCGACTTCCGTCCCCGGAATATCCGAGGCGATACGATGGGCGATCGCGTAGATGGTCTCGACGCGGTTATAGACGTAATACACCTGCCCTTGGCGCGCGAGTTCGCGTTCGATGAGCTCGTTGATGACGTCCTTCTTGAAGGGGGTCACGTAGGTTTGGATTGGCATGCGCGCGGCAGGAGCGGTGTTGATTTCCGAGATGGGGCGGATGCCGACAAGGGACATCTGGAGGGTGCGCGGAATCGGGGTCGCAGAAAGCGTTAAGACATCCACGTCCTCGCTCATTTCCTTGATTCTCTCTTTTTGCTCAACCCCAAAACGCTGCTCCTCGTCGATCACGAGGAGGCCGAGGTCCTTGAAACGGAAATCCTTCGAAAGGAGGCGGTGCGTCCCGATGATGAGATCGATTTTGCCTTCTTTGATGCGAGCGATATCTTCGTCCTGCTGCTTGTCGGGAACAAGGCGCGAGAACATGGCGATATGGATGCCGAAAGAGGCGAAGCGTTCCGTCGCCACCTCAAAATGCTGACGGCAAAGGAGAGTCGTCGGGCATAGAAGAGCGACTTGCTTCCCCGCGGAGATGGCTTTGAAAATCGCGCGGAACGCCACCTCGGTTTTGCCGAACCCGACGTCACCGCAAAGGAGGCGATCCATGATCTCGGGG
>JAEDJP010000007.1 GCA_016296285.1 Bacilli bacterium | reverse complement strand
GACCGATTTGAACGACCCCGCGGTCATTTCGCAGGGCCCGTCCATCTGTTTCTTCAACCGCGCGACCAAGGCGCAAACGACCGCGGCATGGCTTTTCTACAAGTTCATCTCGAACGCCCAGAACTCCGTTATCTATGGCGTTTCCACCGGTTATCAGCCGGTCCGCTATAGTTCTTACGAGACTCCTGTCTACGAGCGCTTCCTCGAGGAATCCGGCGCGGACAACATCTTCGTCAAGGTCGCCGAGACCTCCGCGACGATGTTCGACGATTATTTCACGAGCCCCGTCTTCGTCGGCTCCGCGAAAGCGCGTGACGAAGTCGGCAAATTGGTTCCGAGCGTCCTCATGGGCACCAAGAACGTCAACGACGCCTTGAACCAGGCGATGTCGAATTGCGTCAACTACACCCGCGGATAAGGATCAAAAACATGAAAAAGAAACACACGCTCCCCTTCCTTCTCCTCGCGTCCTTTTTGATGGCCGCCTGCGGGAATGACACCCCCACCCCCTCCTCTTCCGTTGAAGAGCCCTCTTTGAGCACCTCGGTGGAAGAAGAACCTTCCTCTTCCGAAGCTTCTCTCATCGACTACGCTGCCGAGACGCACCTCCCCGAGGACTATTTCGGCAAATCCTTCCTCAAAGACGGCATCGGCCAAGTCGACCTCAAGCAGAAGATCGATGGCGACACCGCGCACTTCTATCCCGTCGGAACGACCTCGAACCTCATCAAGGCCCGCTATAACTGCATCGACACCCCGGAATCGACCGGCATGATCGAGGCGTACGGCTTTGGGGCGAGCGATCGCAACGGCGAACTTCTCTCCAAGGCGAAGACGATCGTCCTCTCGACCGATCCTGCCGACCAAGGCGAGAAGGGCAGCGTTCCCATCACGGACTCGACCGGCGGCCGTTACCTCACCTACATCTGGGTCTCCGAGAAGGAAAACTGCCCGTATGACGAACTCCGTCTCGTGAACCTCATCCTCGTCCAGGAAGGCTGGTCCAAGCAAAAAGGCGCGACCGGAAAGCAATTCGCGAATGCCTTCCTCAACGCGAACAACCAAGCCATGGAGGCCGGCCTCAACATCTGGAGCGGCAAAGACGATCCGGACGAACGTTATCAAAAGGCTAAGGCGCAATCTTCCGAGGTAAGTCTCAAGAACATCGTCGAAGGCAAAAACGCCGTTGGCGAAGATTTCGACTGGGTCGGTTCCAAAGCCACCTTCGAAGCCACGGTCGCCGCGACCGGGCCGGACAAGGGCGCCTGCTACCTCAACGAAGACATTGACGGCAAGCGTTACGGCATCTACGTCTTCACCCAATACAAGGAATTGAAGCCTCTCACGGTCATCGGCAACCGCGTCAAGATCACCGGCACCATCGCCCGCTTTGGCGAAGACGAAGAATCCGGCGACGAAGGCACGCTTCAGCTCGTCGACGCGAAGTATTCCCCTTGGGGCCAGGAAGGCGACATCGAGACTCTCGAGAAGGGCGATGGCACCTACCAGGAACTTACGGGATCCATCAAGGAACTCGCGATCGAGGACAACATCAACGTTATCTGTTCTCTCAAGGGTCTTACCTGCTATGGCGGGAAAGCGGTTCAGGATACCGCGACCAAGACCGCTTATGCTTTCACCCTTTGGTGCCGCGACTCCTCGGGTGAAGACATCAACATCCGCATCGATGACGGCCTCGCCATTTACCCGGGCGATCAACCGGGTGGCGATAATACTCAGCCGCGCGTCCAGAGCATTGAATACTTCAAATCTGCGACGAACATCGACGTTAAAGGCGCTATGGTGACCTACTACGGTAGGTATCAAATAAAACTTTGCACGAGGACGGATTTGGTCGTGACCGGCGCGAATCCCGCCCTTGCGAATTAACCATAGGTTTTCCCTGTCAGTATTGCTTCAGAAAGGAGATTAAAACAATCATGAAGAAACTGAATTTGCTCGTCGTTTCCGCCTTGCTCGCCCTCGGGCTTGCTTCTTGCGGCAATGACACCCCCACCCCCTCGAGCTCGGAAGAGGAAATCGTCACCACCGAGTCCACGAGCGAAGATCCGGCCCCCGTCGTCGATTACGCGAAACTCGCGGGAGATGCGTATGCCACTGTGTCCGCGACCTATGACGCGTTCGCGACCGGCATCGCCGTCGACCAGGACCTCAAGACCTCCGCGGAGATCGAGGAGAATTCCGTCAAGTACACGTTCTCCATCTCCTATGAAGTCTCTGAGGGTGCCAAGACCTGGCTCGCGATCAGCGAATCTGGCGACAAGCTCCTCGTCAGCCCGGACAAGGAAGACCACGCCCTCAAGGATGCCTTGACCGCGAAAGTCTCCTACGAGAACGAAGTCAAGTACACCAAGTCCCACAACGTCAAAGTCTCCGCGACCAACATCGTTTCCATCGCCGAAGTTTACGAGATGGCCAAGGGCGATTCCGTCGTCGTCGTCGGCCAAGTCACCCGCATCCTCGCGAGCGGCAAAGGCTTCATCATCTCGGATGGCGAACACGCGATCGATATCTACACCACCAAGACCTGGGAAGCCGCCACCGCCGGCGCCAAAGTCAAGATCGCCGGCACCCTCGACATCTACAACGGCCTCTATGAGGTCAAACCGGACACCGTCGATGTCTATGAAGGCGCCGTCGCGACCCCGGCCCCGCTCGAGATCACCACGGTCACCGACACCACCTCCAAATACCTCCAGTCCCGTGAAGCCACGGTCACCAAAGGCTACATCATGGGCATCACGGGCCAGCACAAGACCAGCTCCTCCGGTGCCGAATATGACCTCGTCGAAGCGACCGTTGTCTTGAACGAAGGCGGTTCCGTCCTCGTGCGTTGCGACTCCCGTTATGCCTCCGCGGAAGATTTCGCTTCCTGGGGCTACAACACCGAGACCAAGGAATTCGGCGAAACCTCTCCGAAGAAGGGCCAGGCTCTCAACGCTTCCGGCTATGTCGATTTCTATAACGGCAAGATCCAAGTCGCCGAATCCCGCTTCATCTCCGCTGCGGAATGGGAAGGCGACGTCCCGAAGATCCCGGCGCCCGCTGCCGTCAAGACCACGATCGCGAAGCTCAACGCCTTGACCGCTTCCGTCACCGACACCATGTACACCGTCTCCGGCATCCTCGAAACCAAGAAGGATACCGACAAATACGGCAATGGCTACCTCACCGATCCCGCGACCGGCGAGACCATCATGATCTACGGTGCCACCACGACCGAATCCGCCCTTGCTTGGAATGACGTCGATACCTTCAAATTCACCAACCCGAAGGATGCCGACACCACCCTCGCGGACGTCAAGAACGGCGAATACATCACGATGAACGTCGTCTTCACCCTCTACGGAACCACCGCGGAAATCATGGGCGTCGTCACCTCCCACGTCGCGGCCACCACGAAGTACACCGCTTCCGTCGAGGCCAACGACACCTGCACCGTCGCCCTCTCCAAGACCGAGGAAATCGCCTATGGCGAAGAAGTGACCGCCACCGTCACCCCGGCTACCGAAGGCCACGTCGTCAAAGAAGCTTATGTCGAAACCGCTCAAGGCGAGAAGGTCAGCATCCTCGACAGCCTCGAAGGCAACACCTTGAAGTTCAATGCCACGGTCGTCAACAAAGTCGTTGTCACCTGCGGCGAAGCCCGCAAAGCGGGTGATCCGATCACCGTCGCCGCGTCCGCCCTTGGTTTGCCGAGCGGCTATTCCGCCGAAAAGGTCGAAAAGACCGTCTCCGGATCCACCTGGGCCTACACCGCCGTCATGAAGAACACCAATGATGGTGTTGACGCAATCCAAATGAACAAAGCCAAGGACGGCGTTCGTGCTCATGTCTGGAATACCGTCGCCTTCGAGAAGCCCATCGCGAACGTCGTCATCAACTTCGGCGCGAATATGGCCGCCTCGACCGCGGGAAAGAATGTTCTTTGCTTCGAAAGCGGCACCTCCGAGATCGCGGAACCGGGGTCTACCTACACCGCTTGGGATGGCAATTCCTCGATGACCTACACCCCGGAAACCGCGGACTGCACCTTCTTCTCCCTCTCCCACCACGCATCGACCTCCGGCGCGATCTATATCACCTCTATCGTCGTCAATTTCGTTGCCTAATCCGCTTCGAGATTCCCGCCCCCACAATACGTGGGGGCTTTTTGTTTGCCTTCAACCCTTCTATAATGGTTTCGATATGAAAAAGACCTTTGCTTTCTTTTTGATGGCCCTGCCCGCCCTTGCGCTTGCTTCGTGCGCCGAAGGCGGCCCATCCGGCGTTTCAAGTTCCACGGATGCTCCTGAAGAATCGACCTCTACCGAGGCGACGGGAAACACCCTTTCTTCCGTCCTTGGATCCTTCGGCAAAAACATGCGCGTCAACAGCATCTACCAGTTCATCGATACGGGGGATGACAAGAAGATGGCCTCGATCGTCGCGGATTACATCGAAGAAGGCTGCCTCTTCGAATACAAAAACTTCCCGAATCAGACCGCGAAGAACGGATTCGTTTCCAAAAGCGGCAAAACCAACGCCTTCACGATTCCCGAGGGGCAAAAAGAACTCGTTCTTGGCAGCGAGCTCCTCAACAATGCCGGAGAAAGCATCGCTTCCTTCCGCGATGTCTATTACGATCCCTCCTATATTGGCGAGCACGCAGAGGAATACTGCGCGGAGAACGTCTTCATCCCGAAGATCGCGGGCAAGACGAACGGCACGTTCTATCTTCACGACAAGGTCTACGAAAGCGACCTTCCTTCCGCGAGCGAGGAATCTTCCAAGGAAGAAGGAGTCGAAGGAGAAGAAACCTCCTTTGAAGAAGTCGTCGAATCCTCTGAGGAATCCGGCAAACTCCTCCAAGACAACACCGCCCTGCTCGTGAATTTCGCGAAAGCCATGGGCGTCTATGACACCGCGAGCTCCTTCGGGACGATGAGCGTCCATTCCGCGGAGCTCTATTTCTCCGCGAAAGGCACGACCTTCACCGTCACGTTCTATTTCTCCTACAAGGATGGGTACGATCGCTTCGCGGTCAAATCCTCGATCAGCAACATCGGCAAGACGAAAATCGATCCCATCGCCGCGTATCTCGGAGCCTAAGCCATGCCGAAGAACCCCGCGATCATCCTAGCGTCCTTCTTTTTGGCGCTTTGTTCTTGTGCGGGTGATGTCCCTTCCTCTTCGGAAGTTCCTAGCCAAGAATCCCTTGCCTCTTCCAGCGCGGAATACCCCGAGTTCTTAAGCGACTCCCCATTGCTTTTCAGCGAATTCTATCTTGGTTCCTCCGCGGCGACCCGCGCGGTCGAGATTTCAAATTACGGGGACCAGGGCGTTTCACTTTCCGCGTTTTCCATCAAAATCTTCAAGGGCAATTCTTTGGCCCCGACGTATGAAATTCCTCTTCCGGATGTGATCCTCGAGCCAAACGAGGCATACGTCATCGCGTATTCGAAAAACGACGAACCCGTGGATGCGGATTTGTATTCCGACGGCCTCGTCACGAACGGCGCCTGGCCGATGGGTTTATATCGTGGGGAGACGCGCGTTGATACCCTTGGGACGATTGGGTATGACGTCGCTTATTGCACGGGCTCGATCGTGCGCAAGAACGAACGCCGCATCGGCAGGGAATATTCCCGCCCTTATGACTGGGTTCGTTATGATGCGAGCGACGCTTCGCACCTCGGGGATTCCGCGTGCCCCGTCAGCCAGCCTCGCCTTTCTCAAGGCCCCCTTCTCACCCAAGAGGAATTCGATACCCCTTATTGCACGGAAAATGGGCTTTACGGCATGGGCGGGGTCCTCGAAGTCGGTCTGGTCTCGCTAGGAGACGGCGACACCACCGTGTTCTCCTATCCTTCCGAGCTGACTTCCCTTGGATACGCCGGGAAGAGCTTCCGTTACCAAAACATCGACACCCCCGAGACGCAACACGGGAACACGATTCAGGCGCAGCCCTGGGGTTATGCGGCGAAAAAATGGAACAACGATATCCTCCGTTCCGCGAAACATATCCTCATCCAGTCCGTCAAAGGCGGTTATTTAACGGAGACATATGGTCGACTTCTCGGTTACGTGTGGTACACGAACGATGAGAATCCATCCCCCTCGGATTACCGCAATCTCAACTTTGAAACGATCTTGAACGGCTATAGCAACGTCGCCTTCTCGAGCGTCGCCTCCGACACGATGAAGAGCGATGGCGTGTCCTATTATTCCTATTTCCTCGACGCCGATCACGGCGCGGAAGAACTCGGAATCAAGATTCACGGGGAGAAGGACCCCGATTTCAACTACTGATATTTCCCTTTAGGGAAGTGTGGACGAGGATAAGGGAAGACCCTATAATCAATAAAGATGAAAACCTATTGCTTCGATTGCCTCAAAAAGAGAAAAGAGCCCCTGAATCCGTGCCCTTCTTGCAACGCGCTTGGGACGGACAAAGAGCTTGATGACGCGCAGATTCGCAACGTCGTCCAGCGCCTTCACAAGAAAGTGAACGTCGCGAGGGAACGCATCTCCGCCGGCCTATCGAGCCTTGTCATCGGCATCACCCTCGTCATCATCGGCATCATTTTCTTCCGTCTCGCCTCGAAACTCGACCAAAGCAACACCGAGGAGATCGTCTTCGTCCTCGTCCCGTCCTCCGCGGAATTCATCGTCTCCATGTTCGGCTTGATCGTCGGTGGCGTCGCCGCGATCTTCGGCCTCGTCTGGAGCATCTTCTGGAATTTCAGCCGTCGCGTGATTTATCACGACGTCGCGGAAATCCGCGAGACCCGTACCCTGACGGTTTCCCGCACACCGACTTCGTTTGAGATCCTCTGGCAAAAGATCTCGTATTTCTTCCGCCAGACCGCATACCGCATCCGCCGGGCCCAAAAAGAGAAGGCCCTCGGCGAGAAAGCCGAATAAGGAGGGACGACATGTTTGCCAAAAAAGCGCTTGCCCCCAAAGAAAAAGAGCCCTTCTTCCGGTTTGAGAAGGCCGCTTTCCGTCGCGTGGGCGTCATTCTCCGCCTCATCGCGATCCCCGTCGCGATTATCGGCATCATCCTCGCGATCGTTCTCCCGACCGTCGCGATCGAATACGCGAACTATTCCGGCTCGACCACGTTCCCCGGCGACCGCGCGAACGCCTTTGCCCCTGAACTCATTCCGGGTTACCTCGCCCTTTTCGGTGGCGATTATTTCTATTACTACCTGAAATTCAAGGACGGCCCCGTCGTTTTGCATACCGCGCTTGCGCAAACCGACTGGATTCTCCTGCTCGTGTTCCTCATCACGATCCTCACGATGGTCTTGACCGTCATGGTCACGTTCTCCAAGAAGATGGAGAAGTGGTCCAAGGTCGTCACGTTGCTCTATTTCCTGACGGGCGTCGCGGTCCTTGCTTCCCCCGTCTTCTTCATGGTCACGAATTCCTTCGGCAACACGGGTGCCGTCTCGACTTCGGACTACGCCCATTACATCGTTTACGATTCCCTTTACGTCCATAGCGCGTATGGGGCGGTGGTCAGCTTCGCCGTCTTCGTCGTTTCCGCGGTGCTCTTCAGCGTCGGGACCAACTTCGAGATGGGTGGGGGCGACAATAGGAACGCACAAGAATGAAAAACGGGAACAAATGGATTATCGCCATCCTCGGGATGGCCGCGACCGCCTCGCTCGCCGGTTGCAAGAGCGAGACCTCGAAAGCCATCGATAGCCTCGATGATTTCGTTTCCGTCGCTTCCTATGACGACGTCCACGTCCTTAAGAGCGACATCACCCTCGATTCCCATACCCTGAACGGCCAGAAGGTCACCGGCACGTCCCGCAAAGCCGGTCTTTATGCGGACGGCAATTTCCAAATCGCCGCCGGGACTGCGAACTACATCGGTTACACCTATAACGGGCCGGTTTCTGATCAGTATTTCCTTCTCAACACGAAAGCCAAGACCGGCAAGGTCTACGATTCGTCCCACGCCCTCGACTCCACCCGCGATCTCGTCCAGAACCAACTTCGCGCGGACTATGGCGAGCTCTCCGCGATTTACGAGGACATGAAATCCCTCGTCGGCAAATCCGCCGCCGACCTCGGATATGTCGATTTCTCCCTCCGTTGCACGGTCGCCCCTGGCGTCGCGGGGTATTCGACTCTCGCCCACAAGGAAGAAGTGACCGCGACCGGGAAAATCCGTACCGAGATCAACCGCTACCTGATGCTCGATTCCATCGATGGCAAATGGTGCTTCACGAATTATAGCGAGCGCATCACGACCGAAGAGACGGTCGTCAGCGAGGAAAAGGGCACGACGGTCAACACGGAATACCGCTGGTCCGACTACACCATCACGGTCGGGAATTCCTACGAGCCTCTCAAGGTTCAACTCTCGGGATACACGATCAAACCCGAGAACGCCGCGGCGGATGAAGTCACCTTCCCCGAAAGCGGTCCGCTTAGCGCCAAATAATCCAGGAGCCAGCCCGCGGGCTGGTTTTCTTTTGGCGAAAAAACTCTTATACTTTGGGAAATGGAAAGCAAACCGACCAAAGCCTTTGTTCATCGCGTCGTCGCCTCCCTCAAAGCCATCAAGAGGAAAGACGTCTCTTTGGACATGCTTTCCAAGAAAATTGGGATTTATCCCGACGTTCTTGGTCGGAATCTCCAGTATTTCGAGCCGATGATCCTGATGGATCCCTCGATCAATTGCAGGAACCTGCTTCCCGAGTTCGAGAATTACCTCAAGGAGCCGATCGCCGAGAAACGGGGCAAAGCCCCCGCTCCGCGCATCCTCAAAGCGGAACTCGCCTCCTATTCTTCCATCGCGGACTTCATCTACAAAAAGATGACTTCCGTCGGGGGCCTCGTCGATACCTCCGCCGAACTATCCGACCATGACCTCGAAGTCCTCAAGCGACTCGTGGACAAGGAAATCGCGAAGAGAAAGAAACTCTCCAAAGCGAAATCAAACCGATAAACCGATAAAAGGCTCCGTCGAATTAGGATGGGAGCCTTTTTTGTAACCCCTAAAGGGGTTCCCATCTTGAAGAACGGGGGTAAGGCTCTTATACTTTCCGTGCTAAGGAGATTTTCCATCAAAATGTCTGAAATCAAGAAAACGATGAAGTCCGTCGACGGCAACACCGCGGCGGCAATGGGAAGCTACCATTTCACCGAAGTGGCGGCCATCTACCCGATCACTCCGTCCTCCCCGATGGCGGAAAACGTCGACATCTATGCCTCGAAAGGCCAGAAGAACTTCTTCGGCCAGCCCGTCAAAGTCGTCGAGATGCAGTCTGAAGCCGGCGCTTCCGGCGCGGTCCACGGCGCTCTCCAGGGCGGCTCCCTTGCGACCACCTTCACGGCGTCCCAGGGCTTGCTCCTCATGATCCCGAACATCTACAAGTGGTGTGGCGAGCTTCTCCCGGCGGTCCTTCACGTCGCCGCCCGTTCCCTCGCGACGCGCGCCCTCTCGATCTTCGGCGACCACCAAGACGTCTATGCCATCCGTCAGACTGGCATCACGATGATCTGCTCGAATTCCGTTCAGGAAATCGCGGACCTCGCCCCGGTCGCCCACCTCGTCGCCATCGAGTCTTCCCACCCGGTTTGCCATTTCTTTGATGGCTTCCGTACCTCCCACGAGGTCCAGAACGTCGAATTCGTCGACGAGAACGAATGGAAAAAGCTCCTCCCGATGGACAAGGTCGAAGCGTTCCGCGCTCGCGCCCTGAACCCGCACACCCACGCGGTCACCCGCGGCGGTGCCGAGAACGACGACATCTACTTCCAGGCTGTCGAAGCCCAGAACGGCAAAGTTGACGATGTCATCGCCGCCGCCGAGAAGTATTTCGCCGAGGCGACTCGCCTCACCGGCCGCGAATATGCCCCGTTTGTCTACTATGGTGCCGAAGACGCCGAGCGCGTCATCGTCGCCATGGGTTCCGTGACCGAGACCGCGACCGAAGTCGTCGATGCCCTCAACGCCGCCGGCGAGAAAGTCGGCTTGGTCCGCGTCCACCTCTATCGTCCGTTCTCCAGCAAACTCCTTTCGAAAGCGATCCCCGCTTCCGTCAAGCAAATCGCCGTCCTCGACCGCACCAAAGAACGCGGCAGCGAGGGCGAGCCTCTCTATCTCGACGTCCTCGCCGCCCTCAAGGCGGAAGGCCGTGCCGATATCGAAGTCATCGGCGGCCGTTATGGTCTTTCTTCCAAGGACACCCAGCCGAAAGACGTCAAGGCGGTCTACGACTTCCTCCACGCGGAAAACCGCTGGAACGGCTTCACCGTTGGCATCAAGGATGATGTCACCCACCTTTCCATCCCGGTCGACGATTCCTTCGTGATCCCGCACTCCTACACGAGCTGCCTCTTCTATGGCCTTGGCTCCGACGGCACCGTCTCCGCGAACAAGTCTTCCATCAAGATCATCGGCGACGCGACCGGCCAATACGCGCAAGCTTACTTCCAGTATGACTCCCGCAAGGCCGGCGGCACGACCCGCAGCCACCTCCGCTTCGGCAAGGATCCGATCCATTCCGAATACTACGTCAAGAACGCGGACTTCATCTCCTGCTCCCTTGACTCCTACATCTTCAAATTCGACATCATCGCCAATTTGAAGAAAGGCGGCACCTTCTTGCTCAACACGAACCTCGACGACGCGACCCTCGTCGCCTCCATGCCGAACCGCATGAAGCACCTCCTCGCCGAGAAAGAGGCCAAGTTCTACGTCATCGACGCGAACAAGCTCGCCGCCGAAGCCGGCATGGGCCGTCACACGAACACCACCCTCCAGGCCGCGTTCTTCAAACTGAACCCCGGCATCATGCCTTACGCGGAAGCCGAGAAGTGGATGAAGAAATTCGCCCTCAAGACCTACGAGAAGAAGGGCATGGACGTCGTCGAGAAGAACTACAAAGCCATCGACACCGGCGCCCAGGGCCTCCGTCAGGTCGCGATCGACCCGGCTTGGATCAACCTCGATACCAAGAAGGTCATCGATGACACCGGCGATACCTACTACGACGAATACGTCTCCGTCATCGACCGCCTCGACGGCGATGAACTCCCGACCAGCACCTTCCTCAAGCACGAGCTTGCGGACGGCACGATGAACGAGAACATCACCTTCCGCCAGAAGCGCGCGATCGCCGACCGCGTCCCGCTTTGGAACCCGGCGAACTGCATCGCCTGCAACCAGTGCGCCTTCGTGTGCCCCCACGCCACGATCCGTCCGTATTTGATCGACGAAGCCGAACTTGCCGGCGCCCCGGAAGAAGTCAAAGGCAAAGTCCTCGATTCCAAGATCGTCAAGGGCATGAAGTATCGCATCACCGTCGCCACCGAGGATTGCGTTGGCTGCGGTCTCTGCGTCGCGGAATGCAACAAGAACAAGACCGTCGATGCCATGGCCGCGAAAGCCGGCGAGAAGCCCGACACCTCCAAGTACGCCCTCAAGATGGTCGACGCCCACGGCCAAGCCGCTGAGCAAAAGGCTGCCGACTACCTCTATCACAACTGCTCCGACAAGTCCTCCATGGTCGCCCCGGCGATGCAAAGCACCGTCATCGGCGTCGGTTTCAAGAAGCCCTACATGGAAGTCTCCGGCGCTTGCGCTGGCTGCGGCGAAGCCCCCTACTACCGCCTCGTCTCCCAGCTCTTCGGCAAAGACATGCTCGTTGCCAACGCCACTGGCTGCTCCTCCATCTACTGCGGCTCGACCCCGCTCACCCCGTTCGTCAACAAAGACGGCAAGGATGGCGTCGCCTGGGCCAACTCCCTCTTCGAGGACAACGCCGAATTCGGCTTCGGCATGCGCATCGCGACCGACCAAAAGCTCTCCACGATCTGCGACATCCTCGTTTCCGCTAAGGAACGCGTTGAGCCGGAACTCGCTTCCGTCATCGACGAATACCTCGCCAACGTCAAGAACCGCGACGTCGTGAAGGGCATCGCCCCGAAACTCGTCGAGCTCGTCAAGGCCTCCGCGGATGAAGGCGTCAAGGAAGTGCTCGCCTATGAGCGCGACCTCGTCGATAAGTCCGTTTGGATCGTCGGCGGCGACGGCTGGAGCTTCGACATCGGCTACGGCGGCGTCGATCACGTCCTCGCCAACGAAGCAGACGTCAACATCCTCGTCCTCGACACCGAAGTCTATTCCAACACCGGCGGCCAGGCTTCCAAGTCCTCCCAGACCGGCTCCATCAACAAGTTCACCGCTTCCGGCAAGAAGGAAGCCAAGAAGAACCTCCCGCTCCTCGCCATGGCCTACGGCCACGTCTACGTCGGCTGCATCGCGCTCGGCGCGAATCCCGCCGCGGCCATCAAGGTCCTCAAGGAAGCGGAATCCTACAATGGTCCGTCCCTCATCATCTGCTACTGCCCCTGCGCCGAGCAGCACATCAAAGGTGGCCTCGTCAATTCCATCAAGGAAGAGAAGGCGGCCGTCGAATGCGGTTACTTCAACTGCTTCCACTACGACCCGCGCCTCAAAGAGCAAGGCAAGAGCCCGCTCGTCATCGATGGCCCGGTCGAACCGAACTACGCGAAATTCCGCGACTTCATCATGCACGAGACCCGTTACTCCATGCTTCCGATCGTCAACCCCGAGAAGTCCGAGGAACTCCTCTCCAAGTGCGAAGCCTACGCCAAGGAGCGTTGGGCCAACATCAAGAAGTTCGGCGCCTAATCGCCGTTCCTTCGAGCCTCGAAGCCCCGCCTCGTCGCGGGGCTTTTTCGTCCCTCCCTTTCCTTTCACCAAAGAATCGTTCTAGAATGAAGAAAAGGAGGCATCGAGAATGAAACCGTTTTTCGGTGGCCGTTATGACAAATGCGTCGCGGACGACGGCTTTTCCTTCGCCGTCATCGAAAGCGATGCCACTTCCGGCAAAGAACTTCAGCTCATCTTCACGGATGGGGCCCATTTCCTGAAGGACGTGAACGCCTTGAAACGAACGGAACAGGGGCTTGAAATTCACGCGGAAGAAGATGGTTTATCCATCCACGCCTCTCTTGTTTTCGGTCCTTTGCACCCCTTGTCGAAACCCGTCATGGGGCCTTTCCGGCACTTCAAAATGCAATGCAATCACGCGATCTATTCCATGTTCCATACCGTGAAGGGGACGTGCCTCGTCAACGGGGTCCCTCACGAATTCAAGGATGGCTATGGCTACGCGGAAGGGGATTACGGGACCTCGTTCCCCGCGGGATATGCCTGGTTCAATTCCTCGGGAAAGGATTATGGGGTCACGTTTGCCTACGCGACCATTCCCTTTGGGATCATCCGGTTCCATGGCCTCCTTGCCTTCATCAAGACGGAACATGCCGAGTGGCGCCTCACGACCTATACGTTTGCAAGGGTGCTTTCCTGCACGAAAAACCGCATCGTCGTCAAGAAAGGCAAATATCGCCTGGAAATCACGCCGTCCTTCCAAGAAGGGCATGACCTCAAGGCACCCGCGGAAGGAAACATGAGCCGCCTCATCAAGGAGAATCTCGCCGTGCCATCCCATATCGTATTCACGAAAGGAAAGGAGGTCATCCTTGAAAAAGACGACCCCCTGTCCTCGATGGAATTCATGATGGAAGAGAAATAAAAAAGCAAAAGAAAACCCCCGACCGAAATCGGGGGAAGGGGGTTAACTGGTCGGAACGACGGGATTCGAACCCGTGACCTCTACCACCCCAAGGTAGCGCACTACCAAGCTGTGCTACGTCCCGGCGAAAGTTATTATACTCGGGATGGGCTTGTTTGCCACCCTGAGTTTCTCTTGTTGGCTTATCGGCCCGCTTCTTTTGCGAAATTCTCGATTTTTGCCTCGATTTTTCCGTCTTTGAGAAGGGCGGATATCTCTTCGAGGCCATAGAGAACGTAGGGCCGCTTCTTTCGTTTCGCGTCGTACATCGCAAGATCGCTTAAGCGGCACGCGTCGAAGAAATTATGGTCATCGAAGACGGCGTTCGGCCCGGAATGCTCATAACGCACGAGGCCAAAGGACGCGTCGCAGACGAAATCCTTCAACGCGGTGAAGCGCTTTTCCGAGAGACCACGGAGGAAGGCACTGATTTTCTGGACGAGCGCCAGGGCTTCCTTTTCCTCGTCTTTGAAGAGGAGGAAGAAGAACTCGTCCCCGGACCTTCGATAGAAAATGGTGTCGGAATCCGCGATCGAAATGAGATAGGCCCCGATGTCTTGCAGGACCAAATCCCCAAACTCGTGGCCGAGGGCATCGTTGATGTCCTTGAACCGATTGAGGTCAAAAAGGCAAAGGTAGGCGTTCTTCTCGTGGGTCTGGAGGTGTTCTTTCAACGCGAAGTAGTTGTAAAGGCCGGTCAAGCGATCCTGATAGGCGCTTTTGACGAAATAATTGAGATCGTAGGCGACGAGATCGAGCTCCGCGAAAACGAACACGCGGACGTTTTGCTCCTCGCTATAGTACATGGACATCGTGAGGTTGATCGTTTTCCCATCGTCGAGAATCGGGAGAATGAAGGAACGGGGTTGGCGGTTGATCGAACGGGAACGGAAGGCGTTGAGAAGCCCCTTTTTGTAATCCTCGTATCCGCGGGCTTCGCAGATGGCGCTTTTGGCGTCGAGGGCCAAGGCGAGATCCCGGGGCGTGCGGAGGTTCCCAAGGCCGAAGACGGAGAAGGAATTCAACAAGAAATAAAAAGGCTCGTCCGCGATGTTTGGGCCTTCTTGGATTTTAGCCACGACAAAGCGACTCGTTTCTTTTAAGAGATGATAAGCCTCTTGTACGGGGTTCATGCCCCATAGTATAGCACATCCGTTTTTGGGGTGCGCCCCTTTTTCCCAAGGGAAAACAAGGTATAATCAACCCGCGATGGAAGAAGTCAAGAATTCAAAGAATCACATTCTCGTCAAAGGGGCCCGCGAGAACAACCTCAAGGACATATCCGTGGAAATCCCCAAGGGAACCCTCACGATTTTCACCGGGGTATCCGGCTCAGGGAAGAGTTCCCTTGCTTTCGACACGATTTTCGCTGAAGGACAACGGCGTTACGTCGAATCCCTTTCTTCCTATGCCCGTCAATTCCTCGGGGGATTTGATAAACCCGACGTCGATGCCATCGACGGCCTTTCCCCCGCGATTTCGATCGACCAGAAGAGCACGTCCCACAACCCCCGTTCAAGCGTCGGCACCGTCACGGAGATCTATGACTACCTCCGTTTGCTTTTTGCCCGCATCGGGACCCCGTATTGCCCCAAACATAACGAACCCATCCATGCGTATTCCCCAACCGCGATGACGGATGCGATCCTCCATTACGAGGACGGGAGCAAAATCCAGATCCTCGCCCCGGTCGTCTCCCACGAGAAAGGAACCCACGACAAGACGGTCCAGCGGATCCGCAAGGACGGCTACGCCCGTCTCCGCGTCGACGGGGACATGATGCTGATCGAGGATTTCAAACCCCTCGACAAGAACAAGCGTCACGACATCGAAGTCGTCGTGGACCGCGTGATCGTGAAGGAAGGCATCCGTCCTCGGGTCGCCGAAGACGTCGAGCTCGCCTTAAAACTCGGGGATGGGTACCTTATCATCCTCTCTCCGAGCGGCGAACGCCTCCTTTCCTCGCATCATAGTTGCCCCAAGTGCGGTTTCTCCGTCCCTTCCCTGGAGCCTCGGACCCTTCCCTCAGCATCAACCAAGGGGGTATCCGTTATTACCAGAACGTCGTGGGCAGCACGAATCTCGATTGGCAGGAATTCTCTTTCCTTTGCGACCATTACGGCATCTCGAAGGACAAGCCCATCTCGGAATTCACGGAACGCGAAAAGCAAATCGCTTTTGTCGGCTCCCCGGACATCCTGGATTACACCTTGACCTCGGTGAACGGGAATCGCATGCGCCGCAAAAACTTCATCCAGGGTCCCAAAACGAAAATCGAGCGCCTTTACGCGGAGACGTCCTCCTCGTTCATGCGCCAATACTACGAATCCTTCATGCGGGACACGGTGTGCGTCACCTGCCACGGCGCCCGCCTCAACGAAGCCGCCCTTTCCGTGAAAGTCGGAGAACTTAATATTTTTGAGGCCACCGAACTGAGTCTCGACCGCTTCCTCCTTTGGGTCAACGACGTTTCCTCGTCCTTGACGGAAACCGAGCACACGATCGCGGATATGGTCCTCAAGGAAATCCGCAACCGTGCAAGCTTCCTCGTGGACGTGGGACTCGATTACCTGACCCTATCCCGTTACGCGATGACCTTGTCCGGCGGGGAAGCCCAGCGCATCCGCCTCGCGACTCAAATCGGTTCGAAGCTTTCGGGCGTCCTTTATGTCTTGGACGAACCTTCCATCGGCCTTCATCAACGCGACAACGACAAGCTCATCAAGACCTTGAAAGAGATGCGCGACTTGGGAAATACCCTAATCGTGGTCGAACATGACGAAGACACGATGAGGGCCGCGGACTATCTTGTCGATATCGGCCCGGGCGCCGGCATCCATGGGGGCAATCTCGTCTATCAAGGTGACGAGAAAGGCCTCGAGGCATGCTCCGCCTCCCTTACCGGCCAATTCCTGTCGGGCAAGAGATTCATCCCGGTCCCCGCCCATCGGAGAAAAGGGAACGGCAAATTCATCGAGATCCATGGGGCATATGAGCACAACCTCAAGAACGTGGACGTGAAGATCCCCTTGGGCGAATTCGTCCTCGTGACCGGCGTCTCTGGCTCGGGCAAAAGCTCCCTTATCAACGAGACCTTGGTCAAGGCGATCGATGATGCCTTGAGCCGCAAAAAGGACATATACCCCCCGAAAATCAAGAGCATCAGCGGCCTCGAGAACATCGATAAGCTCATCAACATCACCCAAGAACCCATCGGAAGAACCCCGCGCAGCAACCCCGCGACCTACACGGGCGTCTTCGATGACATCCGCGCCTTGTTCGCCGAGACGGACGAAGCGAGGGCCCAAGGGTATGACAAAGGCCGTTTCTCCTTCAACGTCAAAGGCGGGCGGTGCGAGAAGTGCCAAGGGGCGGGCGTCACCCGCATCCCGATGTCTTTTTTGCCGGACGTCTACGTGAAATGCGACGAATGCCAAGGGAAACGCTATAACGAAGAGACCCTCCGCTGCTTTTACAAAGGGAAGAGCATCTATGACGTTCTCGACATGCGCATCGAGGAGGCCGTGGAATTCTTCGCGAACCGTCCCCAGATCCTGCGCAAGATCAAGACCCTCATGGACGTCGGCCTTGGCTACATCAAGCTTGGCCAACCCGCGACCGAACTCTCAGGCGGGGAAGCTCAGCGCGTGAAGCTCGCGACCGAACTGCAACGCCGCTCGACCGGAAAAACACTCTATGTCCTCGACGAACCGACTACGGGCCTTCATTCCGCGGACGTCGACATGCTCTTGCGTGTGCTCCAGAAAATCGTCAATAACGGCGACACGGTCCTCGTGATCGAACACAGCCTCGACGTGATCAAGCAGGCGGACGCGATCATCGATCTCGGCCCTCTTGGCGGGGACAAAGGCGGGCAAATCATCGCGACCGGCACCCCGGAAGAAGTCGCGGAGAACCCGAATAGCTTTACGGGGCAATACCTCAAGCGCATTCTCGCCTCTGCCCGCGAGAAAGGGCAGGTTCTCGACGAGGAATGAGCCCTCTTCTTTACCGCTTCACAAAAAGAAAAGATAATGTAGCACATGAAATACGCATTCCTTATCCTAGGCATCTTGCTTTTGGCCTTCGGGGTCTATGGCGTCATCAAGAACGTCCGCGAATACCGCAAGGAAAAGGGCAAGAACGAATTCTCGCGTAAACAAGGGTATTGGTTCCTTGGCAGCGCGGCCGCTTATGCCGCTGCCGGCTTCTTCATCCAACTTTCAATCCATTCGTTCGCCTCGTTCGAACTAACGGCGGGCGCTGCGGCGATGAGCCTCATCGGGGCGACCCTCTTCTCCCTGTTCTTTGGAACCCTTTGGAGTGCCTTCTATCTCCGTTTTTACCTGCCGAATTTGACGGAAAAGCAGATGAAGGCCGTGAAGCTTTGCCTTTATGGCTCGATTCCCCTTGCCGTGTTCTCTTTCCTTTTGATGGGAGAAGGCGTGGGTCCCGCCCTCACGTATCCTCTTGTTTGCGGTTTTTCCATCAACGGGACCGGTTGGCACTGGTTGACGGCCGCCAATCTGAGCGACCCCGCGATCAATGGCGGCTTCAGCGTTCGCTGGTATGGCGTCATCATCGTCTTCGGCGCCCTTGTTTGCTATTGGGTGAGCGACCACAAGTTCTACCAGAAATATGGCAAGCACGGCATCCTGGAAACCTGCTTGCTCTTTGCTTTCCCAGGCGGCATCCTCGGCGCCCGCATCTGGTATGTCGTCGGCAACTGGGAACGCGAGGGATTCGGCTCCAATTTCTCGGAAGTGTTCCGCATCTGGGATGGCGGCCTCACGATTCTTGGCGGCGCGGTCGGCGGGATTCTCGCCGGCGTCACGTACATGCTCCTTCGGCGCAAATGGGTCGATATCCGTTATGCGATGGACGTCATTATTCCCACGATCCTGCTTGGCCAGGCCATTGGGCGTTGGGGCAATTTCTTCAATAACGAGGTCTATGGGCAAACCGTTGCTCTCGCCGATGGTTGGAGTTGGCTTCCTTCTTGGATCTCGGGCCAAATGCATTTCGATGGGGCCACTCGCGCGTTCCTGCCGGAAGGGATGATCAACGTCCCTCTCTTCCTCATCGAGAGCATGCTGAACATCGCCGGATATTTCCTCATCGCCTACCTCATCCCCCATCTTTGGAAAAAGAACAGGGGCCTCGGCGTGATTTCGGGCTTCTACCTCGTGTGGTACGGGACCGTCCGCATCATCATGGAACCGTTGCGCAACCCCTCGTATCAAATGGGCGTCAACAACATGTGGTCCGTTTGGAATTCTCTCGTTTACATCATCCTCGGCGTCGTCATGATCGCCCTCTTCCAAATCCTTTGGGTCGTTCAAGGAGGGAAGACATGGGCGCGAGGATCTCTTGAGGCCGCGGAAGAGAAAGCCGCGAAAAAGGAAACCGTCGGCAGGAAGTCCGTGGAATCCGCGAAGAAAGACGTCCTTTCTGCCCCCAAGACCATCATTGGGGAGCAACCGGAATCCCCTGAGCCTCCAAAAGAGGAATGAAACCGCGATGTATGGGCGCCCAAGCATGACGGAGGCGCCCTTTTCGTCTTAAGGTAGAATAGAAACGACAAGGAGGAATGCGTATGGATATCCAATGTGATGTCGTCGTGATCGGGGCAGGGGCCGCGGGGCTTACCGCGGGGATTTACCTGCGCCGAAGCAACCTCAAGGCCGTCGTGCTCGAGAAAAGCGCGCCCGGGGGAATCCTTTTGAACATCCACCGCATCGACAATTACCCCGGCCTTCCCCGCATCGCGGGCCCAGACCTTGCCGTGAACATGATGCAGCAGGCCTTGGATCTTGGTGTCGAGATCGCCTATGAAGAAGTCGCGAAAATCGAAAAAGAAGAGGGGCGTTTCGTCGTTTATGCTTCAAACGTCTATCGCGCGAAGGCCATCATCGTCGCCTCGGGGATGACCCAAAACGAAAGGAAGGTCCCCGGCGAAAAGGAATTCCTCGGCAAAGGGGTCTCTTATTGCGCGTCTTGCGACGGGGCGTTTTTCCGCGGGCAGGACGTCATGGTCGTCGGTTCTTCGGACCGCGTCGCGGAGGAAGCCATCTATCTTTCCGGCCTCGCGAGCAAGGTCTATGTCGCGATGCCGGAGACCCCGACTTTCTCCGAACGGCACGCGGATGTTCTCGCCGGCCTTTCCCAGGTTCAGCTTATTCCATCCGCCAAGCTCGTTACAGTTTCGGGAACGGATAAGGTGAGCGAGGCGGTGCTTTCGGTGAACGGGGAAGAAAAGAGAATACCTGTCTCCGCCGTTTTCCCTCTCACCGAAGGGCGAAGCGCCGTATCCTTCCTCTATCCACTAAATCCCGAAGAAGAGAAAGGTTTCCTTCTCGTTGACGAGAACCTTTCCACCTCGGTCCCGGGCATCTTTGCCTGCGGCGACGTCGTGAAGAAAACCTTGCGGCAAGTCGCAAACGCCGTCGGGGAGGCTGCCCTCGCCGCGACCAACGCGATTCGTTACGTTCGAACCATCGGGAAATAAGGCCTCTTGCCACTCTCTTAAGTCTCGGTATACTTTAAGGGAACTATGACGCTTCTTTTGATTACCCTTTCAACGCTTGGAGGTCCCTTCCATGGATGAGACCATCTCTTTCGCGATGGCGTGCAAAGAAGAGGTCGCCGTCGCCGAGCGCTCTCTTGACGAGCAGAAGGCCCTTCTTTCCGCGTTCGTCAAAGGCGGGGGGTCCCTCCGCATCGGGGCGAAGCAGGAAATCGAGCTTTCGACCGAGTCGAGCACGATCGCCAAGATGCTCTATATGAGCTTCTCGCAAATCTACGGGGCCAAGTGCCGTTTCGCCTATACCCGCGGCATCGGCTTCCGGAAGAAGACGAAATACCACGTCCTCGTGGAAAACCCGGACCCGATTCTCGAGGACCTTCATGTCGACTTTTTCTCATCGACCATCCCCTCGACCGCGCATAACGAGGAAACAAGGGAAGCCTATTTGGCGGGCGCCTTCCTATCAAGCGGCTCCGTGAACGATCCTTCCAGCAGCAACTACCACCTCGAAATCGCCGTCTCGGACCTCGTCTACGCGAAGAAGCTCATGCACCTGATCAACCGCCTTCAGACAAGGCCCTTCTCCGCGAAAGTCGCCGCGCGCCGCAAGGAATTCATCGTTTACCTCAAGCGTTCCGAAGAGATCGCGGACTTCATCGTTCTCATGAAAGCCCCGGAATGTTGCCTGCGCTTTGAGGATGTCCGCCTGAGCAGGGATTACGCGAACATCGGCAACCGCCTCGTGAATCTCGATGCCGCGAATATGTCCAAGACCACCGCCGCGGCGGAACGCCAGCTCAAGGAAATCGCCTATTTCGAGGAACACGGTTTCTCCATCGACGTTTCCCCGAAACTCAAAGCCCTCATGGCGTTGCGCGTCGCCCATCCCGACGCTTCCCTCGAGGAATTGGCGGCGTTGCTCAGCGATGAGCTCGCGACGACGGTCACCAAGAGCAACATCAACCACTTGTTCCGTTCCCTTCACGCGATGTACGAGGAGGAGATGCCGTTATGAAAATCTCGGGCTTTGACGGATCGAACCGCAAGGTGCTCGAGCATCTTGGTTTCCGCATCATGGAACTCCGCCGAGAAGCGAAAATGTCGCAGCTCGATCTCGCCTTGCACGCGGGGATGTCCAAAAACTATCTCTGCGACCTCGAGCACGGGAGAAGGAATCCTTCCATGCTCGTCCTCGTACGCATCGCTCACGCGCTCAACGTGAGTTTCCCCGTGCTGTTTGAAGGGGTTCCCGTCTTGGTCGACGAGAAGGACGAACGTTTGGACTCGCCATTTTTATCTTAAGATAAATTTAATAAGAAAAAATTACCGATATAGCGATATATCCGGGGTCAATTCTCTTTATCTTCCCGATTTGCTTCGTTATAATGTTGTCGCTGTTTCATAAGGAGGACTCAAAGAAATGTCCATCAAACTAGCAATCAATGGCTTCGGCCGCATCGGACGTCTCGCGTTCCGTCGCGCTTACGAAGAAGGCATGGAAGTCGTCGCGATCAACGACCTCGTCGATGCGAAGACCCTCGCTTACCTTCTCAAGTACGACACCACCCACCGCACCTGGCACGCTGACGAAATCTCCGCGGACGAAGAAAACAACCTCATCTTCCAAGGCCGCAAGATCCCCGTCCTCGGCAAGAAGGATCCGCACGAATTGAAGTGGGGCGAATACGGCGCCGAAATCGTTCTCGAATGCACCGGCCGCCTCAAGAGCCACGAAGACGGCGATGTCCATTTGGCCAATGGCGCCAAGGGCGTCATCATCTCCGCCCCGTCTTCCTCCAAAGACATCCCGACCTATGTCTATGGCGTCAACACCGACAAGCTCACCAAGGATCAGACCATCATCTCCGGCGCTTCCTGCACCACCAACTGCTTGGCCCCGGTCATGAAGGTTCTCCAAGAGAAGTTCGGCGTCCAAGGCGGTGTCATGACCACCGTTCACGCCTACACGAACGACCAGACCATCCTTGACCTCGCCAAGGGCAACCTCCGCCGTGGCCGCGCTGCCGCTGCGAACATCACCCCGACCACCACTGGCGCCGCCAAGGCGATCGGCAAGGTCATCCCGGAACTCGCCGGCACCCTCAACGGCTTCGCCGTCCGCGTCCCGGTCACCGATGGCTCCCTCTGCGACGTCACCCTCACCCTCAAGAAGAAAGTCACCGTTGAAGAGATCAACGCTGCGATGAAAGAGGCCGCCGAAGGCGAACTCAAGGGCGTTCTCGGGTACACCGAAGACCAAATCGTTTCCAGCGACATCCTTGGTTCCACCTATGGTTCCATCTTCGATGCCACCCTCACGATGATCGTCGAAGATCCGAGCGGCACCCAGCACGTCAAGGTCGTTGCCTGGTACGACAACGAAATGTCCTTCACCGCGCAGTACGTCCGTCTCGCGAAGCTCTACGCCGGAATCCTCGCCTAATCGCGACCCCTCAAAAGACGAAGCCCCGGTCCGCCGGGGCTTTTCTTGTTCACAAGAAAACATACGGGAAATCGATATTTCGGTTTTCTTTTACCAAATCCCTTCCTTATAGGAAGAATTACGTTAGAATATAACAGCGTATGGGTTTACCCACGTTTAGCAAGGAGAACAGAACAATATGCTAACTGTCGAAGAAATGAAGGACCTCCAGGGCAAAAAGGTCCTCGTCCGCGTTGACTTCAACGTCCCGCAGACTGCCGGCGTCATCCGCGATGACAACCGCATCCAGAAAGCCCTTCCCACCATCCAATATCTCACCTCTCACGGCGCGAGGGTCATCCTCATGTCCCACCTTGGCAAGATCAAATGGAAAGAACCCGATCCCGCGAAGATCGAGGCCATGAAGAAAGCCAACGACATGGCTTGCGTCGCCACCCGCCTCGGCGAGCTCGTCGCCCCGACCAAGGTCGTCTTCTCCCCGGAAACCAGGGGCGAAGGTCTCAAGGCCAAGGTCGATGCCCTCAAGGACGGCGAAATCCTTCTCGTCCAGAACACCCGTTACGAAAAGGGCGAAGAAAAGAACGATCCGGAACTCTCCAAGGAATGGGCGTCCCTCGCCGACGCGTTCGTCATGGACGCTTTCGGTTCCGCCCACCGCGCCCACGCCTCCACCGTCGGCGTCCCGGCCATCCTCAAGGCCGAGGGCAAGCAAGTCGCGGAAGGCTACCTCATGCAGGTCGAGGTCAAGAACCTCTCCCGTTGCGTCGAAGTCGCAGACGAAGATCGCCCCTATGTCGCGATCCTCGGCGGCTTCAAGGTTTCCGACAAGATCAAGGTCATCGATTCCCTTCTCAAGAAGTGCGATTACGTCTTGATCGGCGGGGCCATGGCTTACACCTTCGAGAAGGCGATCGGCCTCAACGTCGGCAAATCCCCCGTCGAAACCGAGCAACTCGATTACGCTCTCAAGTGCCTCAAAGGATCCAACGGCCGTCTCCTTCTCCCGATCGACGCGGTCGTCACGGACAACTTCGATGAGAACGCGGAACGCGCTATCAAGACCGTCGATACCGTCGTCGAGCTCGGCGAAGGCATCCCCGAAGGGTTCGAAGGCGTTGACATCGGCCCGAAGACCCGCGCGAAATACGCCGACATCATCTCCAAAGCCAAGATGGTCTTCTGGAATGGCCCGATGGGCGTCTTCGAGCAAAAGGATTTCCAGGCTGGCACCATCGCCGTCTGCGAGGCCATCAAGGACCTCGAAGGCAAGGCCTTCTCCGTCATCGGCGGCGGCGACTCCGCCTCCGCGGCCAAGCAGCTTGGCTACAAGAAGAACTTCTCCCACGTCTCCACCGGCGGCGGCGCGTCTCTTGAGATGATCGAGACCGACGGCCATCTCCCCGGCGTCGATGTTCTCCGCTAAGGAAAGATTGGTTCCAAACATGCGTAAGAAATTGCTTCTTGGCAACTGGAAGATGAACAAGACCCCCCGCGAGGCCAAGGAATTCGCTTTGGCTTCGAAGGAGATGGTCGACTACGCGATTGCCCACGATATCGACGTGGGCGTCGCCCCGACCTACGTCTGCCTCCAGACCGTGAAAGAAAATGCCGATCCGCGCCTCATCGTCTCCGCCCAAAACGTGAACGAGCACGATCATGGCGCCTACACCGGTGAAATCTCCATCCCGATGCTCCAGGAACTCGGAATCTCCTGGGTCATCCTCGGCCATTCCGAGCGCCGCGAATACAACGGCGAGACCTCGGAAGCCTGCAACGCGAAGATCCACGCCCTCCTTGCCGCTCGCATGGTTCCCGTCTATTGCTGCGGCGAAAGCCTCGAGACTTTCGAAGCTGGCAAGACCAAAGCCTGGGTCGAGGAGCAAATCCGCGTTGGCCTCGCGGGCATCGCCCCCGAGGACGCTGCGAGCGTCGTCATCGCCTATGAGCCCATCTGGGCGATCGGGACCGGCAAATCCGCCACCAAGGAAATCGCCGAGGACACGATTGCCTTCATCCGCGGCATCCTCCGCGATATGTTCGGCGACGTAGCCGATGCGATGCGCATCCTCTATGGCGGCTCCGTCAAACCCGGCAACATCGCGGAATACATGTCCGAGCCGGACATCGACGGCGCCCTCGTCGGCGGCGCTTCCCTCGCCCTCGATTCCTATCGTGGTCTCATCGAAGGCTTGGTGAAATAAATGGCCCTCGCTTCGCTTTCGCCCCAAACCGAGCAGCCGGAAATCGCCAAAAGCGTCAACTCGTCGAAGGTCCTGGCCAAGTGCTTTGGCTACATGGCGATTGGCCTCTTGGTGACTGCCGTTGTCTCGTTCCTCGTCGGTTACCTTTTCGCGAATCTCATCTTCAAGGATTATCTCTTCACCGGAGAATTCACCGAGGCGAACTGGAACGCCATGATCGCGTATTTCGTCATCATGGGCGTCTCCTTCGTCGCGTTGATGATCGACTCCTTCGCGATGAGCAGGGCGCTTGCCCGTCCGAACCGTTCCGCCTGGCCGCCTTACATCATTTACGCGGTCCTCATGGGCGTGTTCCTCTCGAGCTTCCTCGTCCTTGGGATCGATTTCGCGACGATCGGCGAGGCGGCCGCCATATCGGCCGTGGTGTTCGGGGTTCTCTTCCTGATCGGGTATTTCTCGAAAAAGGATTTGAATTTCCTCGCCTACATCGGGATGGCGTTCCTCTCCATCGTTTCCCTCTTCGGTCTCTTCGGCTTCTTGCTCTTCTTGTTTGTTCCGACTGCCGCCCTCATCTATAACCTCATCTTCACCTTCGCGCTCGCGATCGTGTTGCTGGTCGTCATCGCGGCGGATGCCTACAACATCAAGAACATCATCGCCCGCGGGCAGATGAACAACAACATCGCCCTCTATTGCGCCTTCACGATGTATAGCGATTTCATCGTAATCTTCGTGCGCATCCTCTACGTCCTCGCCATCGCGAAATCCCGGGATTAAACTCGCCTTTCCGCGAAAGCATTGCCTCGCCTTGTGCGAGGCTTTATTCTATTTCCCGTGATTTCCGTCATCGTTCCCGTCTACAACACCGCGAAGGAAAAACTGCTTCGCGCCAAGCTTTCCCTCGATGCGCAGGATGAAACCGACTTCGAGGTGGTTTGGTATGACGATGGGTCGAAGGAAGAAACGGCCTTGGTTCTCGATGCGTTCGCCTCGGACAGGGACCGTGTTTTCCATCGGCCGAACCATGGCCTTTCGGAAGCCCGTTACCAAGGGTTCTTGCTTTCGAAAGGGGACTACATCCTCTTCCTCGATAGCGACGATTATCTCGAGCCCGATGCCTTATCGAGCCTACTTAACGAAGCCAAGTCCACGGGATCCCGCATGATCATCGCCTCGTACCTGTCCCATCGCGAAGGCAAGAAAAAAGGACATCCTTGGTTCTTCCGGGGCAAAAGCGAACGCTTGAACGAAGACCGTTTCCTGACGTGTTACCTCCATAACATCAAGATCCGCGGGTTCGTTTGGGGCAGGCTTTACGCGCGTTCCCTCTTAGAAGAAGTCTACCCCTTCCCTTATCCCAACCGCTTGTTCGAGGACGCGTGCTTCACGTTGGCGCTTGGGCTCGCCGCGAAGGACGTTTCCTATCGGTCAAAGGCCATCTACCATTACATGGTCGGGAGCAAGGATTCCTTGACCGGCAAGGCGGATCCTCGCCGCGTCGGGGACCATCTCTATGCGTTCCTGTCCGTGAAGGAATACCTGGAACGCCACGGGACCACGAAGAGCCTCCGTCAGTTCCATCGAAGCGTGTTCTGGATGAAGTGGAACCTTCTGTTCGACGCGCACATCTCCATCAAGGGAGGGTTGCCCCGCAAAGAGGCGCGACGCATCGTGAAAGAGGGCGTCAGGGCCTTGAAGGAGAAAGCATCTCGCTAGGCAAGGAAATGCTTTGCCCGTACAATAAGGATATAGGAGGAATATTCCATGATTCGATTCTATCGTTGCTTGCACTGTGGCGCGATCGTCGCCAAACTCAATGAAGTCGGCCCCAAGCCCGTTTGCTGCGGGGAGCCGATGATGGAGCTCAAGGCCGGGGCCACCGAGGCCGCGACCGAGAAGCACATCCCGGTCGTCACCAAAGAGGGGAGCCTCGTCACCGCGGTCGTCGGGTCCGTGTTGCACCCGATGGCGGAAGACCATTACATCGAATGGCTCTATTTCGACACCACCAAGGGCGGCACGTTCCGTTTCCTGAAGCCCGGCGATGAGCCGAAGGCCACGATCGTCCTCGAGGAAGGGGAAGAACTCAAAGGCGTTTACAGCTATTGCAATAAACATGGCCTTTGGGCGGCCACTCTTTAAGGAAAGGCGAAATGATCGAGCGGGATCACTTGGATCCCGCTTTTCTATTTATTTAACGTAAGCGCGCGTGCGCACGTATAATGCGCGCGAAGAAATTTTCAAAAAGCTGAAAAAAGTTGTTGACGCCCAAAGGGAACGGAGTATTATTTAGAGGCTGACCTGAGAGGGCCAGCGAAAAGCCGGCCGATCCGCTTCAAGAAAACTTCGAAATTCTTCGAAAAAAAGTTCTTGCAAAGCGTGATCGCCGAGCATATAATCAACAAGCGCGCAATCGGGGGAGACCCCGCCGACGAGAGCCGGCTGCGCAACTGATCTTTGAGAACTAGACAGACAGACAACAAACACTTACGTCGATTCTAAATTGAGAAAAGAACGTAAATCCAGATGATTCCACGAAGGGCCAATCAATCTTCGCAATTGAATATTGATATTTTCATTGAGAGTTTGATCCTGGCTCAGGATGAACGCTGGCGGCGTGCCTAATACATGCA
>JAEDJP010000085.1 GCA_016296285.1 Bacilli bacterium | reverse complement strand
TTCCATCCCGAGGACCGTGAGGGCGTAGCTCGCCCCGGCCGGGAAGGGGAGGTCGATCGCGCTTTCCCCGCCGAAATAGGTCGCGATGATGGCTTTTTGCTCATCGTTCCAGGACGTCGGGTTCGGGAGGAGGGTCGGGTCGGCGAGGTAAGAGGCGATGGCTTCGTTTTCGGTTTCCCCGATGCCGGTGAGGCTCATCTCCGCCCGGACGACGGATTGCTCCCCGAGGAACCCTTCCATGGAGAAGAGGATGCCATCTCCTTCTAGAGTCGCGTAAAGGGAACCATAGGAGAACTCGATCCCGGAATAGGAAGCGAGGTCGGCGAGGCCGCAAAGGCTCGCCATCTCCTCGCGCATCGCGGAGGAGTTGTTCCGGAAGAGGTTGTCCTCGTCTTGCTTCCATTGACGGAGGGAGGCGAAAGCCAAGGGGGAATCGTAGATCTCCCCGATGTCGAGGCCCCCGTCGAGGGTCACGAAATCCCCGAGGGAGACCTGCCCCCCGTCCATCGTGAACTCGAACACGCCTTGCTCCCCGTTTTTGAGGGCGCCAACGGAAGGATAGGCCCCGGTTTCGTCTTCCCAAAGAAGGGCGTTTGGGCCGAACTGACTTTGGACGCCGTAGGAATTGCGCTTCTCTTCGCCGGACTCGCTCACCACGAAATAAGCGAGGCTCGCCCGGTAGGAAGAGGTGGAGGACAGCTCGTTTAGAAGAGTCTCGAAAGAGGTTTGGTTATCAAGGGCGCTCGAAGAAGAGGAGACAACGGGGTCTTCCGCCCCGCAGGAAGCGAGGGCGAAGACGCTGGAAAGCAGCAAAAGAAGTGATTTTTTCATGGATGTACCTCACATGTAGAGCCATTCGTTCTTGGCGAGCACATCCCCTTCTTGGTAAAGGGACGGATCGAGTTTCTCGCCATTAAAGGCGCTGACGGTCTCGCCTTTCTTGCACTGGAAGGAAAGGGTCGCGTGGAAGGTGATCTGCTGGGTGTCGCTTTCGATGTAGGTCTGGACGCTCAGGGAGACTTCCTCGAGGAAGCCGTCGACGATCTCGAAGGATGCCCCATAGGTCCAATAGGGCGTCCAGACGTTCTTGTGGAACACCTTGGTGAGGCGCCCGGAGACGCGGTTCCCGTTCTTGGAGACCGCCCCGGCGGAGGTGTAGATGTTGTTGTCGTTGTCGAGAGGGGAATCGCTCGCGCAATTGACCCCGAGGGCCCCGGCGATGCGGAACGGCTCGAAGATCTCGGCCCGGTAGATCGGGTGCACGCCGACGAAAGGCAGGGGATCGTCGATCTCGTTTGCCTCCAGGACGTGCTTATGGGAACGGAGGGTCGAGTCGGCGTCGGTCACGATGCGGAGGCCGACCTCGTCCGCCTCGGCCTGCGAGACGATGACGATGTCCTTGGACCCTTCCGACTTGGTGGAGAGGGCAAGGCTCGCCCGCGACTCGACGAAATCGTTTTGGTAGAGGCGGGTGGTCGCCGTGCCGTTCGCCTCCCCGAGGATCTTGTATTCGCCGGTCTCGATGTCCGCGGATGCCTGGCGGTCGACGAAGGAATCGTAAGAGAAGCTCGTCTCCGTGCTCGTCGTGCCTTCCGCGAACGTCTGGAGGTTCGAGAGGATCTCGCCCGCGTTCTCGGCGCTTAGGACGCCATCGGGCATCGAGGAGACGTCCACGAGGTGCTGGGGGGCCACCCCATAGGTCTTGTCGACGTCCTTCTCGGTCAGGAGGATGCCCCCGAAGGGGTCGCGGGTGCCGTAAGAGAAGCCGAAGCACGATTCCTTGCGGATGGCCTGGTAATAGGATTCGTCGGCCTTGTCGGCCCCGAGGTCATAGACGAGGAAGCCCGTGTCGACGCGCGTCACGGCCTTGCCGTCGAGGTCCATGTGGACGTAAAAGAAGTCGTCGTAATTGTAGGAGGTGTAGCTCGAATACTCGGTCGTCGCGATCTTGAGGATGAGCTCGTCGCCGACCTGGTCGATGTAGCGCGCGGTTTCCTTGGCCCCGCCGTGGTAGCCGTCGATCGCGTCGAGGACGCTTTCCATCATGACGATGTCCGGGTTCGCCGCGTAGATCGTGTAGAGGTTGTTGTAACGGTTGTTTTTCGAGATGTGGTCGTAGGAAACGCGGGCGGTGACCCCGTCCTCGACCTTCTCGATGTAATGGAGGTAGCCGGCTTCCGCGTAGGACTGGATGTCGTAGTCGTAGCCGCTGTCCTCGTCGATGATCGGCTCGAAGGCGCCGTTCCCTTGGCGGTAAGCGACGCGGCCGGTCATGATCTCGCCCCGGTCCTTGTCGGAATGGAAGCGGTATTTGCGCGTCTCGCTCTCGACGCTTGGGTTGTCCCCGCTCGTGCGAAGGTAGACGGTTTTCGCGTAGGAACTTTCCTTCAAGGTCTTTTTGGCCTCGATGGTCTTCTCGACGAGGGCGCGGACGTCTTGGACGCTCACGCCGTTATCGACGTGTTCTTTGCTGTCGTCCATGACGGGGATGTCCGGAAGGCCGGGGGTCACGTTCTCGTGCGAGGAGGAAGTCCCCGTCGAGGATTCCTCTTCAGAGGGGAGGGAAGAAGAGGCGGGATGGTCGCCGCCCCCGCAGGAAGCGAGGAGGAACGGCAAGGAAAGAAGGATGATTGCGGTGTGTTTCATGGTGCGGTTCTCGATTTGGTGTTACGCGACGACGGTCATGATCTGGTTCTCGCAGTTGGCGCGGTATTCGCCCTGGTCGCAGTTCCAGAGGGTGCCGACGTAGGTGATTTGGTCCTTGGTCGCGTTGTAGGAGAGGCGGACGCTTTGGTATTTCGCGGCCGTCCCGAAGGTCGCGGTGATGTCCATCGTGTCCTCGTTATAGGTGTAGGAAAGGCCGGAAGTCGCGTGGTATTCGTTTCCGATCGGCGTCCATTGCTCCTCGATTCGGTCGAGGTCGATGGACGAGATGACGCCCGCGACCTCGGAGAAGGTGATGGTGAGCTGATAAGGGGTGTAGGAGTAGGCGTCCTCGTCGAAGAACTTGATGGGGTTCGAGGTCGAGGTGCCATAGGTCTTGCCCGCGAAGGGGTAGGAGAGGCTCGGCTCGGTCGAGGATCCGCCCTCTTCCTTGAGGGTGTAGGAACGGTTTTCCTTGTCGAGGATCACGGTCGTCCCGGAGGAGAGGGTGACCTCGTTCCCGGAAATCGTGTAGGTCCCGGACTCGCTCCCGCGCTCATAGTTCCCGAAGCCGTCGAGGACGAGGCTCGCGGCCCCATCCATCGCGTAGGTTCCGGCCTCTTCGCCCATGGTCTTGACGTCATGGAGGAGGGAGCCATCGTAAGAAAGGCTCACCTTGATGTTGCCAGAGTCGTCCTTGAGGACGTAGCTCTTGCCCGCGAGGAAGGAGTAGCACTCGGAAGAACTCCCGACTTCATAAGCGTGGAGGAAATAGAAGGCGGATTGGCGATGTTTGTCGACGTAGGTGAAGAAGTCCCCGCTTGCGGCGCTCAAGGCGCAGACGCGGTCGGCGATCGCGTAGTTGCCGTTCTCGAAGTCGGAATGGTAGACCTTCTTGCCGATCAGGTGCTCGCTCGCCTTGCCGAAGACGTAACGGTAGGTGATGGGGTTGCCCGCGATCGTGGAGAACTCGACGACGATGTATTTCTTGTCGGAGGTGAAGCTCGCCTTGATGTGGCGGACGTCGGAAGTGTAATACCCGTCCGCGGAAAGGTGGGTGAGGTCCGCCTCGAGGGTCGTGCCGTCGAAGGAGGCGACTCCGGTCCAATAAGGGTCGGACCAGTCGGTCTTGAACGTGATGCGGCCATCGAGGTCGATCTGGAGCTCGTATTCGGAGCTCAGGGCGTTCATGTCGATCTGGACCCCGCCGGTGTAGGTGCCGGAAATCTCGAGCAAGGCGCTGTCGATGGGCACCGCGTGGGCGGTGACGGTCACGTCGCTTTTGGGCATGCGGAAGCCGACTTGGTCGACGCGGTCGTCCCAGGTCGGGACCTCGTTGCCCTGCGCGTCCTTGACGGAAAAGCCGGAGAAGGCATACCCGTCATCGACCGCGGTTTTCATGACGTAGACGGGGTAATCCGCCCCAAAGAGGTCGTAAGGGGCGCTATCTTCCGCGAGCTCGGCGGTCGCGTGATCGCTTGCGAAGGAGACGGTATACCCGAGGACCCCTTTGTAATAGATGTGCAGGTCGACGTTCGGCATCGTGAAGGCGTATTTGCCTTCGGCGTTTTCCGATACGCGGACCCCGCCCTCGGAACTCGTCGGGGCGTAGAGGCGGATGAATTCGACGAAATGCTTCGCGGTCTCGAGCTGGACGTCCAGCGTGACGGTTTCCCCGGCCATGACGGTCGTCGGGGCTTGGACGCTCACGCCCTCGCTCCCCTCGACCGCGTGAAGGGTAATGGAATGCTCGGTCAATTCCTCGTCGAGGGAGGAGGATTCGTCGACGGAAGGGATCGGATCCTCTTTCGCGGAAGAGCTTTCGGTGCTCTCCTCGTCGACGTGGATGGGGCTGGATGAAGAGGAAGAAGTGATGTCTTCGACGGGTTCGCTGCTTTGTTCCGGGGTCTGGCCGCAGGAAGCGAGGAGGAGAAGGCTCGCGGCGAAGGCGAAGATCGGTTTGGTGATTTTCATGAAGGTACCTCCAAGAGTAACTCGATTACTATAATATAGTAAGGAAGAGAAAGACAAGGGGCAGGCTCGCTTAAGCGAGAGGGTTTGCTTTGGCAAGGGAGGCGAAAGCGGCTATCATGGAAGCGATGGCAAACGAACCTTTTGGCCGCAGCAGGGCGATGATCGACCGCCTGCGCGCCGACATCAAGAACATCGCCTTCGTCGTGAGCGTCGTCTCCTTCGCCGCGTCGCTCCTTTATTACGCCTACTCCCTTTACCTGCAAGCCGTTCTGGCGCGCTACCTCACCCTCGCGGTCTACGCCCTCATCGCCTTGGTCTCGATCGCCCTTTTCGCGGTATCCCTTTCCAAACGGAAACCCAAGGGGATCGAAAGCAAGAGGAAATGGGCCATCGCCAAGGAGGCCCTCTCCTGGTCGGTCATCGGCCTCAGGGCCATCGCCCTCGGCATCTCGATCTACCAAGTCTTCGTCTTGCAGGTGAGCAGGTTCGACAAGGTCCTGACCCTCGCGCTCGCGGCTTGGCTCGTGCTCCAAGTCCTCCTCGAATTGCTCGAGGCCTTCCTCACGCATTACCTCGATTGCTTCCGCTATTCCCTCGAGGTCGACAAGGACAACCTCGGGGATGCCGTCGCGGGGATGATCAAGGATTACGTGAAGGAGAAAAGCGCCGCGATGCTCCAATCAAGCGTCTCCCGCATCGCGGAGAAAGCCGCCCGTTACGTCCCGAAGGACGAAGAGGAAGAACGCGGCCCTTACGAAGGGAAGATCGCCGCGGAAGTGGAAGCCGCCTACGCGGAATTCGAAAAGAGGGAAGCGGAGAAGAAAGCCCGCAAGACCGCGGAACTCGAATCCGCCCGCAAAGAAAGAAAAGAAGACCTCAAGGCCTTCTTGAAACGGAAGAGAAAGAAGAAAAAG
>JAEDJP010000084.1 GCA_016296285.1 Bacilli bacterium | reverse complement strand
GGTCAGGAAGCCAGAGGCGATGGATACGAGGATCTCCTTCCCCGGCAGGATCCAGACGTAGAGGAACACCGAAAGGCCGATGAGGGAGAGGAGAAACGCGATCATCGTGACGAAGAGGGATCTCGGGGTCGGATTCCACCATTTTTTCATGCCTTGATTCTAAAGGCCCTCCACCCCTTTTGGTAGCGAGATTTTCCTTCCGCGACGCGAAAAAGGAAATTCCGTCGTTTCTTTGCGCGAAAAATGCCTTTTGCGCGTTTGCACATAGGCGCGATTGCGCTTATGATTGTGGCGTAGGCTAGAAAAGAGGTAGCGATTCCATGGTTTTTCCGATAATGCTGGATGTGCCGGCAGGGCACTTGGACGATCCCGTCATCTTGATCAATTTCCTGTTGTCCCTCTTGATCCCGGGCGCCGTGAACGTCCTCGCCTTTTTCCTCTTCCGCCGCAATTTCGTTCGCGCTTCCCTCATCGTGAGCCAAGTCCTTTTCGTCCTCGCCTATCTCTTCGGCCTTGACGTTCTTTTCTTCCTCGCCCTCGCCGCGATGATCATCATCCTCACCTATTCCCTCATCGTGAATTCCTCCGTCGGCGCCCAAGCCTTCTCGAACAACATGAAGGGCAAGGGCTTCAACGTGTTCCGTCGCGAGAGCAAGAAGCAAGGGGAGGCCCTCTTCGATCGCGAGGAGGTCTACCGCAAAGTCGACCAGGCCGTCCGCTACATGAGCAAGCAGAAGATGGGCGCCATCATCACCTTCGAACGCAAGATGTCCCTGTCCGAGGTCATGAAAAGCGGCACCGCGGTCAACGCCCCGATCACCTTCGAGCTTCTCGTCACGATTTTCTATCCCGGCACGCGCCTTCATGACGGCGCCGTCGTCATCCGCAACGACAAGATCGCTTCCGCCGCCGTCTTCTTCACCCCGACGACCCGCCCCTTGAGCGGCAAATACGGGTCCCGCCACCGCGCCGCCATCGGCATCAGCGAGGTCTCCGACGCCGTCACGGTCGTCGTCTCGGAGGAAACCGGTCGCATCTCGATCGCTTACCAAGGGGAACTCACCCCCATCTCGCCGGACCAGTTCTACGATACCTTCCTCGAATACATGTCCATGGTCACCGAGGAACCGGAACCGTCCGAAGAAACGTCCAAATAAAGGAGAACAACCATGCCAACCCCGCACATCAACGCCAAACAAGGCGATTTCGCCAAAGTCGTCCTCATGCCGGGCGACCCTCTTCGCGCCAAATGGATCGCCGAAACCTTCCTGAGCGATGTCGTCCTCGTGACGACCGTCCGCAACGTTTTCGGCTATACGGGCACCACGAAAAACGGCAAGAGGATCTCCGTCATGGCTTCCGGCATGGGCATGCCCTCCATCGGCATTTATTCCCATGAGCTCTACGAGGAATATGGCGTCGAGACCATCATCCGCATCGGCACCTGCGGAGGCTATCAACAAGGCATCCGCGTCGGGGACATCATCCTCGCGGAAGGGGCTTGCACGGATTCGAATTGGTCCGAGCAATTCGCTCTCGGCGGCACCTATAGCGCCGTCGCTTCCTTCGACGTCCTCCTCGCCGCCCACGAAGCCGCGAAGAGCCTTGGGAAAAACGTGCACGTCGGCAACGTCTTGTCCGCGGACGTGTTCTACGATTACGACAAAACCGCCTGGAAGAAATGGGCGGATCTCGGGGTTCTCGGCGTCGAGATGGAAACCTATGCCCTCTATTGCAACGCCGCGGTGAGCAAGAAACGCGCCCTCGGCCTCTTCACCGTCTCGGATTCCTTTGTCGCGAAGGAAATCATGACCAGCGAGGAACGCCAGACCGGCCTCGTCGCCATGGCGGAAATCGGCATCGCGACCGCGGAGCGCTTCGCCGAATGACCTTCGAGCTGCGCCTCACCATCTTCATCGTCGTTTCCGCGCTTTTGATCCTCGGGTATCTCGCCTGGGTTTTGTGGGGCCCCGTGAAGCGATTCCTCTACCGCCATTTCACGGTTCGTTTTTATTATCCCGCCGTCCGCCAAATCGCCCTCGACCACGACTTTTTCCTCGTCAACGAGTTCGTGGGGTCCTTGTCCGGGGACAACCAGTTCCACATCGACCACATCCTGATCGGCGAGAAATACATCTACTGCATCCGTGACCGTTATTACCCGGGGACCTTGCTTTCCGACCCCGAAGACGAGATGTGGACGTTCTATTCGGGCAAGACCAAATCCGTGCAAATCCCAAATCCCGTCAGCGTCAATCGCTTCCGCGTGGAACGCCTTTGCCTCCTCGCCCCGATCGACCGCGCCGTGATCATCCCGATCGTGCTCGTGAACAACGATTGCTACTACACTCCCTTCGAACAGGATGACGCCTCCGGGTATTTCCTGTCCCTCAAGCAGCTTTCCAAGTTCGTCAACCTCAAAGAAGCGGAAGACATCGCCCCCCTCAACGCCCTCGTCGCCGAATCCCTCGCGAACGATCTCTCGAAAATGAAATCCCATGACGCCAAATAAGAACCAATCCATCCTCCAGGAAGCCGCCCAAGGCCTCAAGAAAAAGCCGGCTGCCGTCGTGGCCGCCACCCTTTGCTTTTGGGTGATGGCGATGGTCGCGGTCGCCCCGGCCCTCCTTTCCCCCGCCATCCTCATCCTCACGGTCCCTTTCGTGCTCGCCCCATCCCTTTACCAATACATCGTCACCATCGGCGGCCTTAGCCAAGACAAGGATTTCGACCTTCAAAGCGGCCTCGGCTGGCGTTTCTTCCGGACGTATTTCTCCCCCAAGTTCCGCGGGTGCTTCCGGTTGCTTTGGGGCTTGCTCAAGGCGATCCTCGCTTTCGATCTCTCCACCGCCTTGCTGTCGGCGGTCTTCACCTACGCCGGCCCCTCTATCTGGCCGGATTTCAACGCGACGATGGAAGAATTCGCATCCCTCCTGACCGCTGGGGCCATCGGGGAAGCGTCCACGTATCTCCAAGGGAGCCAGACCCTGTTATCGTTTTCCACCCTCCTCGTCGGGCTCGCGTTTTTCTTCGGGTTCGCCTTCTTCCTGCACAACATGTTCCTCTATGGCATGAACACGTATTGCCACGCGATGTTCCAAAGCCCGGTCCCCTCTTCCGTCACGATGATCTATCGCAACGTGATCCGGGAAAGGCGCGGGGAATTCTCCAAGATCTATTACGGCTCGTTTTGGCCCCTTTATCTTCTGATGGCCATCGGCTATGGCTTAGGGATGTGGCTTGGGATGAGCGTTTCCTCCTCCCTGTACGTGGTCCTGCCCATCGCGATGGCCGGGGCGTTCACCCTCATGATGTTCTTCCTGCCCTTCTTCGCGAGCGGAACCGGGTTTTTCTTCCGGCGCTTCCAACCTCATTTCGTGCGTTATTCCTATGCCCGCATGCAAGAGAGCCTCGCCCAGTTCAAGGCCCAGCAAGACGCATCCCAAGAAGACATCGACGCCTTCGAGGAGATGCTTAAGAAATACGGGGACGAGATGAAGAAGATGGACGAGGATCCTAGCGACAACCAAGACGCCTTCCACGACGACAAGAAAGACGAATGACGACAAAAAAGGCCGCGAATCGCGGCCTATTTTCGTGAACTGGAGCAAGCGACGGGAATCGGACCCGCGTATTTACCTTGGCAAGGTAATGTTCTACCATTGAACTACGCCTGCACGACCTTCTTTTGAAGGCTCGGTTATTATATAAAGCCTCTTTCCTTCTTGCAAGGGCGAATTTTCCTCTTCTTTTCTCTTCAAGAAATTGGGTTCTCGCCGCCCTTTTCCTCCTTTTAAGGAGGGAATCGCGCGAAGAATCGCTTCCCTCGTGGACGCATACGCCCGTTTCTTCTATAATCTCGGCGATAGAAAGAAGGTATTTCTTTATGGCAACGAACGAAGATTTGGCGAACCTCCTCTTCCCGGACGTCACGGAAAGCATCGAGGACCTCGAGGCGCGCTACCCCGCGCGCGATTTGAAAGAAGGCGCGCAGGTGACGCGTTTCGCCCCCAGCCCCACCGGCTTCCTCCACACGGGGTCCCTTTTCACCTCCCTTATTTCCTACACGGTCGCGAAATCCAGCGGCGGGGTCTATTTCTTCCGCCTCGAGGATACCGACACCAAGCGCACGATCGAGGGCAGCGGCGACTTGCTTATCTCCCAGCTCGCGGCCTTTGGCATCGTCGCGGACGAAGGCTATTTCCCCGAAGGCGACAAAGGCGCCTACGGGCCCTATAAGCAAAGCGAGAGGAAGGGCATCTACCGCGCGGTCATCAAAGAGCTCGTCCGCCGCGGCAGGGCCTATCCCGACTTCTGCACCCCCGAAGACCTCGACAAGATCCGCAAAGCGCAGGAAGCGAGCAAAGTCCTTCCTGGCTATTATGGCATCTACGCCCGCGACCGGAACCTCTCCGTCGAGGAACGCATCGCCCGCATCGAGGCCGGCACCCCTTGGGTCATCCGCTTCAAATCGATGGGCGACCATGACAAGAAGACGAAATTCACCGACGCGATCCGCGGGGAAATCGAGCTGCAGGACAACGACACGGACGTCGTCATCCTGAAATCGGACGGGCTCCCCACCTATCACTTCGCCCACGTCTGCGACGACCATTTCATGCGCACGACCCTCATCACCCGCGGGGAAGAATGGATCCCGAGCACCCCGATCCACCTCGACATGTTCCGCGCCCTCGGCTGGAAGGCCCCGAAATACGCGCACATCCCCTCGATCATGAAACTCGATCACGGGAACAAGAGAAAGCTTTCGAAACGCAAGGACCCGGAAGCCGCGGTTTCCTATTTCCTCGAGCAGGGTTATGCTCCGGAAGCGCTCAAGGTCTACCTCATGTCCATCGCGAATTCCAACTTCGAGGAATGGACGATCGCCCACAAGACCTTCGATCTTTCCGCCTTCCCCTTCTCTCTTAAGAAGATGTCCCTCGACGGGGCCCTCTTCGACGAGGACAAACTCAATTATTTCGCCAAGGAACTCATGGCCAAGATGCCGCTTCAAGAAGAATACGCCGCGGTGCTTTCCTGGGCCAAAACCCATGACGTTTCCTTCGCTTCCCGCATCGAAAGCGACCCAGACTATTTCAAGAAGATCCTGAACATCGAGAAGGACCGCAAGAACCCCCGCAAGGACTACGCCAAATACAGCGACATCTATCCCCTCGTCAAATTCTTCTATGACGACGAATACGATGCCATCGTCTCTTCCCCACTTCCCTTCCAAGAGAAGTTCGCACCTTCCCTCCTCGCGCAGGTCTTGCGCTCTTCCGCCGAGAAGATGCCCTTCGGGGTCGAGGAATCCGTTTGGTTCGACGCCGTGAAAGCCATCGGCGGGGCGCTTGGATTCGCCGTCTCCAACAAGGATTACAAGACGAACCCGGATGCTTTCAAGGGCTCTTTGAGCGACGTCGCGGAAATCCTCCGCGTCGCCCTCGTCGGCTCCAAACAATCCCCGAACCTCCACGAGATCATCGAGATCCTCGGGAAGGATCGCTGCGTCGAGCGCCTGAACAAAGTCGCCTCGTTGCTCGAGGCCTGAAGGAGGATTTGCCATGA